>JBEIGW010000035.1:0-14978 GCA_040381655.1 Deltaproteobacteria bacterium | reverse complement strand
TCGACGCTCACAACCTTGGCCAGTATGGGAAATCGCGCAGGTTGATCGATACGACGATATTGAACAAAGCGAAGTTTACGCTGCCAATAATCCGGTATGTCTAGGTGGATTCTGAGTAATGTGCCTGGACTGTAGGAGACGGTTGTTTGAAACTCGATCCCGTGTGGGCTGATATGGAGGCTCTGTGTAGACTCCAAGCTGGTGTCATCTGCCGAAATACTGTACGTGCCGTATTTCATCCCTACTTTTCGCGAGCTTCGCGGGTACTTCTTTATGAGTGATGCATCAAATTTTCCCGAACTACCTGGAGCGTTGTTATCTGCGACACCGTCAGCGCGATCTTTCGGTGTAATGTCTGTGTTCAAAGATGGAGTAGTGGCGTTCGAGTTCATGCATGTTTCCTAATAGTTATGTTAGCTGGCCTTTTTGCTCGAGAATATCTTTGTCAGTTTTTCTTGAAGCGCAACGCCTGTGAACGGCTTAACAATGTAGCTGCTAACACCGTTTCTGACGGCCTCGATAATTTGATCTTTTTCGGTTTCAGCGGTCACCATTAGAAATGGCAGTTGTGAAAACTTTTGATCAGATCGAATAGCTTTCAAAAATTCAAGGCCAGACATTTGCGGCATGTTCCAGTCACTGACGATGAATTCGATATCCGGGTTCGCCTCCAGGGCTTTAAGCCCTTGGGCACCATTTTCGGCTTCAACAAAATTTGTGTAGCCATTTTGCCGCATCAAAGTTTTAACAAACCGGCGCATTGTCGGAAAGTCATCTACAATAAGAATCTTCATGTCTGGGCGGCCTAATGCCATAGTACGCAATCTCCTTTTCGCAGCGAAAGCGCGGTAAATCAATCAGATAGAATGGCCCGATGCCTTTTCAGCTTCTCGATCGCCTGGGTGTGAAGCTGGCTCACACGTGACTCCGTCACCTCGAGGATTCTGCCGATCTCTTTTAAGTTTAGATCTTCGAAGTAATAGAGCTGTAGAACCAGCTTCTGTTTCTCGGGTAATTCATCAATGTGTTTTCGGAGAATGTCACGCGCGGACGCGTTTCGTAATTGAGTTAATGGATTTTTTGAGTTCGGATTTTCGAGTGAATCAAGCAAGCTGCGACGTTCCGCAGTCCCGTTGGTGCCGCCAAAATCGTCGATGGAAAACATCTGTACGCCCTTGACTTTGGCATTCATGTCAAAAAAGTCTTCAATTGGCATGCCGAGAGCTTGACTCAGTTCATCATCAGTCGGCTTTCTGCCAAAGCGCTGCTCTAGCTCGGCAGACATCCGGTCTAGTTTTTTAGCCTTGTCGCGAACAGATCTTGGAACCCAATCTTGAGTGCGCAATTCGTCCAGAATTGCGCCACGGATTCGGAATTCGGCATATGTTTTGAACTTATTGTCGCGGCTTGGGTCGTACTTGTCGATAGCATCCATGAGTCCAATGACTCCACTGCTTATCAGGTCTTCAATTTGTATATTGCTTGGCAGGCGCGAAGCAATTCTCTGCGCTACAAATCGAATGAGGGGCGAGTAATCCATGATCAACTGATCGCGGAGTTTGCCATCGACTGCGGAGTTTTCTTGTTTATATTTTTTTACGAGTGATTTCATGAACGCCGCCCCAATTAAGTTCCCTTAATATTTTACCGCAGACTGCTCGCAACCCGTTACGGGTCAAGATTTTGACGCACTTCCCTAGGACTGGACATCGCGTCCCATACCGAATTTAAACCGTGAGAACGTAATGGCATTTCTGAGTTATTTACCAATTGTAAAATCTGACACCACGCCTGCCCCCAGCCTTGTCCACACAAGGTGCTTAGGGCATTTTCAGAGCCGACACTCCTTGCAAGTATAGCTCTAATTAGACTGTGATCTGTGACGACTGAGCCCGCATGGTGAACGGTAGCGCCACAATACATTTTTGCAACCTCGGCCACCTTAGCGCCAACTCTTCGGCCCTCCTCATGTGTAAGTACCTGGTTTACAATCAGAGCAGATTGGTAGCGATCATGCTCTTCCGCCATGAGTTTTATCAGAGCGTATGCATCCGTGATCGCGTGGGGTTCAGGCGTAGTAACAACAACAAATATGTCACTGACCGAGTTCAACGTAAGCACCGAGTCGGAAATTCCGGCGCCGGTGTCAACAAATACATAGTCATAGATGTCGGGGAGGCGCGATAACTCGTGAACGAGAAAGCTCCGACTAAGTGGCGTCATGTTTGCTAACTGCGCTACACCAGATCCTGACGAAATCACGTCAATACCCGGCGCGCTTCGTGTGACGATGTCTGCAATTTGCAAGCGCCCGTCCAAGACGTCTTTCAATGTTCCTTTGGGCTCAAGGCCCATGACGACGTCGACATTTGAGAGTCCGAGGTCTCCGTCGACAATTAGAACTCGTGAACCAGCTTTCACAGAAGCTAGAGCCATGTTGATTGTGGACATCGTCTTGCCGACGCCGCCTTTTCCACTTGTTACTGCGATGATCCTGCCCATATGAAACCCTTCGAGTTATGATGTTGAATGATTCAGGCCGAGCAATCACAGCTCTGTTTTGAGCAGACTACTTATAATGGTCTCCCTTGAGGCTCGTTCTGGAGCCTGAGATGGTTGAGCAGAGTAAGAGAGCCAGCTGAGAGGAACAGACCACTTGCTACTCGCGTTGAATATATCTCCCCATGCAGGCAACTCATCCAACTTTGTGAAGGCGACGCTGGATATTCCGACCGTACTGAAATGTCGGATTGCTCGGTCTTGAAGGGCGGACTTCTCCGTCGCGCTTAGTGCTAGGTGGAATTCAATCGATAAACCCTGATCCTTGATGATTTCTAGGTCTACTAAACTGGCCGTATCAGTTGGGTTTCGTCCGGCCGTGTCTACGAGCAGAAGATCTGTATTGCGTAGCTTCATGACGGTTGGCTTTAGTTCTTCTGGTCGTGAAATACATATGTGCTCAATGCCGAGAATTTTGCTGAAAACTCGCGTTTGCTCCGCAGCACCGAGCTTTTCTGGGTCCCAGCTGACAATAGCGACACTGTGGCGCTCCCGCTTGGCAACCGCAGTTGCGATCTTCGACACCAGTGTACTCTTTCCTGAACCTGGCGTGCCCAGGATCACATGAATATTTGTCATTCCCTGCACATTAGTTAACTTCGGGGCAATCTTGACTCTCTTCATCAGCCATCGACTAGCGACTTCTTTGTAGTGCGCATCCAGGTCATCGGTGGCCTGATTGGTAGAGGGTGGCGCGTACGAAGATAAGTGCCGAATCAGCTCGGCCGTGATGACGCGATCAACTCCGCTCGCATTGAGGGTTTGTTCTAGCGAGAATAGGTGTGGTGGTGTGGCGTCCGTAGCTCGACTCTCGCGCAGCAAGTCCAAAAGCAGGTTCCTGACGTCCTGAACTGAGCTTTCAAGCAGTCGCACCTGCCGCGCGGATGGCATCAGATCGGTTATATTTGAAAGTTTTGCAATAACCTCAGAGTCTCGGGCAGCGCCCGCCTCGCTGGGTGCTGGACGAGCCTCCGCACCAGATTTCGAAGAAACTGCTGCGGCAGCCGTCACTTCATAAATTTTTGGAAGGCCAGCATCCGATGGCGGGAGCTCCTTGGTGGACAGGATTACGGCGCTTGCACCAAGCTCGCGCTTTACAGCGGAAATGGCGTCGCGCATCGTTGTTGCCTCGAATTTACGTACTTGCATAAGATTGCCTCCTTGTCGTTATCTCGGCTAAATAGATACTACGCCCACTTTGTTGGTCTGTATCTCCGTGGGTATTTCGTCAAAAGCGAGCACAACCACACCTGGTACGAACCTGTTGATCAATTTTCTCAAGTCCCATCTGATACGAGAACCACAAACCAAAACCGGCATCGTCCCTAACGGGTCAAATTTCCGCATTGCTTCAGCGATTTGCGTTAGCAAACGCTCGACGTATCGCGTATCGATGTTGAAGTATGTGGAGCCGTCTTCGGCAGTCTGAAGCGCTCCAACCAACACATCTTCAACGGCTCGATCAAGAGTCGCAATATGCAGGGTATTCTCATTAGCTAGGTATTTTTTTATTATACCACGACCCAGCGCTTTTCTGACGTAGCGGGTTAGTATGTCAGGATGTGATACCTTCTTGCAGTGATCGGCTAGGGTTTCGAAAATGCTATGGATATCGCGAATACTTACGGATTCTGCCAAAAGATTTTGTAGAACTTTGACGACATCACCAAGGCTCAGTCGATCAGCTCCTACGACCTCTTCGACAACCTTGGGGTGATCTATTTTCAGATTGTCTATGAGCTTTTGAGTCTCTTGACGACCCAGTAATTTGTGCGCATTCTCGCCCACTAGCTTCGTCAAATGCGTTACGATAACGGTGGCGCAGTTGACGACCGTATAGCCGCGGAATGTAGCTTCGTCTTTCTGCGACGTCTTTATCCAAAGCGCATCAAGTCCATAAGCAGGCTCTTTGCCTTTGATTCCTTTTACCGGATCTGTAATGTCGCCGGGATCCATAGCTAGCCAGTGATCCACAATCAGATTTCCTCGACCGATCACATTGCCTTTTAGTAGGATCTGGTATTCTCCTGGCTTCAATTGGATATTATCGCGGACCATAACCATGGGAACAATAATTCCAAGATCCTGCGCGAACTGTTTACGGGCACTGACAATTCGCTCGAGAACCTCACCGTCTTGACTTTGGTCAACCAGCGGAACGAGACCCACACCAACTTCAAGAGACAGCGTGTCTACATGCAGCATGTTTTCAATTGAATCAGAGGTTCCCTCTGCGAGACGGCTTTTGTTAGCCTCCTCAGCGATTTTTGCAGCAGATTTCTCAGCGGCAGCAGCGGCGCTATACCGTCCCACCACAAAGAAGAGAATTGCTAATGCGAGAAATGGAAGGAAAGGAAATCCAGGTAATAAACTTAGCACGATCATAAGACCAGAGCACACGTATAATGGTTTGGTGTGGCCAACGAATTGTTCTTGGATCTCATCACTAAGTCCACTCTCTGTAGAGCTGCGGGTGACTACGATACCTGCGGCGATCGAGATCAAAAGAGATGGGATGATGGCAACAAGCCCGTCACCAATTGAGAGAAGCATAAATTTAGAAGCTGCATCTTTAAACGACATATCATGCTGAATCACCCCGATTGCCAAGCCGACGATGATGTTAATCAGAGTGATAATAATACCCGCTATCGCGTCGCCTCTGACGAATTTTGACGCACCATCCATGGCACCGTGAAAGTCGGCTTCGCGTTCAATCTTGCGTCTTCGGCGTTTGGCTTCGTCTCTGTCGATAACTCCGGCATTAAGTTCAGCATCAATGGCCATCTGCTTTCCTGGCATGGCGTCCAAAGTAAATCGTGCGCCTACCTCGGCAACGCGGCCCGAACCTTTGGTGATCACAAAGAAGTTCACAACATTCAAGATTAAGAAAATAACGACGCCAACAAAGTAATTCCCGCCTACGACAAATTCACCGAAAGCTTGAATAACATGTGAAACATTTCCTGAGGCGCCATCAAGCAAGATAGCCCGAGTACTCGCCACGTTCAAAGCAAGTCGAAGGCCCGTTGTTAAGAGAAGTATTGTTGGAAATGTCGAGAACTCTAGGGGCTCTTTTATGTAGGTTGAAATCAGGAGAATCAAGACCCCCAATGTTATGGAAATGGCTAGCAGCATGTCCATGAGCACTGGCGGCAGAGGTACGAGCATCAAGAAGACGCCAGCAACGATACCAACAGCAAACAAAACGTCTGTACTCTTTAGGAAATCTAATATGTTTAAACCTGGAGCACCCATGGCCTCCTTATTTTGTTTGACAGCTTTTCCTGTTGCCTGTGCCATGATGTCTCCCGCCTATTTTTAAACGTCTTGCGCCGGCTGCTGCGCATTTTTATCTGTTTTTTTTGCGATGCTTATACCTTTTAGCTTGAAAACGAAGCGTATGATTTCACTAATGGCTTGGTACATGCCAGCCGGAATCTCGTCGCCCTCTTTTACGGATGCGTAGATGGCTCTAGCCAGAGACTTATTTTCGACTATGGGTATATCCAGCTCTTTGGCGGTCTCTCGCATTTTAAGAGCAAGAAAATCGACGCCTTTTGCAACCACGAGTGGGGCGGGCATTCCGAGCTCGTATCGGATCGCGATCGAATAGTGAGTCGGGTTGGTAATCAGAACTGTAGCTTTCCGGGTGTTCTCGACAGTTTTTCGGGTTGCGATTTCACGCGCCATACGACGAAGTTTCGCCTTCACATGCGGGTCAGATTCGCGCTGCTTGGTCTCTTCTTTCACCTCTTGCTTTGTCATCTTCATCTTGTTTTCGAGTGTAATAAAATTATAGATGAAGTCCGCTGCACCTACGAACAGCATCAATCCCACTACACCCCAAAGCAAGTGCTGTGTGATTTCAGTCCAATACATCCAAGACGCTGCATAATTGGCGTGGAGTAATGAGGGGACTTTGCGCCATTCTCCAGCCAGAACAAGCCATGCAACCACAGAGACGGCCGAAAGCTTTGCGATGGTCTTAAAAAGACCAACTAGCATCTCTTTCGAGAAAAGGCGACCACGTCCGGTAATTGGATTGAGCTTGGACCAGTCTGGCTCAAGCTTTTTCCAAGACCAGTTGAACTGAGTTTGTAGGAGAGATGAAAGGCTACTCGCAACAGCAGCTACTAAAAAGAATGGCAATGTAATATAAAGAATCTCGACCCATTGAGCACCGAGATAGCCAAGGATATTTCTGTCGTTGACGCGGAAATGTTCAATTGATTTAAAGTTAGTTATTAGAATTTTTTCAGCCCGAACTACAATCTGTGGAGCATACCAACCCAAAAAAATTGCTATCGCGGCAAGACCTGCGACCTGACTCAATTCATGACTGTGAGCAACGCTTCCTTGCTCGCGAAAATCCTCACGTCGCTCAACCGACGCTTCCTCGGTCTTGTCTTCATTGTCTATGTCATTATCATTCTCAGCCACCGACGTAACTCCTATCGACTAATCAAACTGAGAACATTTGAAATATGCTGATTACTGTTTGCGAAATGGATCTCTAACCATCCTGGGAGTAGCGGTATTAGCGCCATGTAAATAAACAATCCCACAAAAAAATTAGCTGGAAAACTCATGACAAACACGTTTGCTTGGGGGACGGCCCGATTTATAAGTCCAAGAGCTGCGGTTGCAAATAAAAGGCCGACAAGTAAGGGCGCCGCCAGTTGCACCGCCGTCGCAAATATGCCTGCGGACACCTCCAAAATCTGGACGTTTAAAGGGCCCCGGAGAACCGCTTGGCCAATCGGTATAAAATTAAAAGACTCATAAATAGATTTTATGTAGATGTGATGTAAATTCAGCGCAAGAAATATCAGGACGACCAACATTTTATGAAGAGCAGTAAACCCGTTAGTTTGTTCCTCGCTATCTGGCATAAAAACACTGGCGGTATTAAATCCCATCTGAAGGCCGACCATATTTGCAGCCATCACCACACCCTCAAACGCAAGCTTTGCAGTGTATCCGAGAACCAACCCGATCAGGAGCTCCCTCATCATAATTAGCGATAGTGCGCCAACATCTTTGAGCGCAAGGGAGACGCCGGCTCCATAGGCACTAGGTAGTATCGGGTAGATGCCAGCAGTGAGTGCAACAGACAAAAGAATGCGGACCCTGACGGGAACACTGTTGTCGCCAAAAAGTGGTAACAACGCCACAATGCAAGATATCCGCAGAAAAATCGCGGCTGCTGTGAGAATCTGCGATGTTTCAAATGCAAGCACGTTACTACCGTCCAATCGTTGGTATCTTGTTAAATATTCCTATAGTGAAATGAATGAAGGTCTCAAGAATCCAGGGTCCGGTGATAGCTAGCGCTACCGTCATCACAAGAATCTTTGGGATAAAGGTGAGCGTTTGCTCGTTTATTTGTGTTGCAGCCTGAAGAACCGAGATGACCAGACCGGTTATCAGGATGGCGAGTAGAGCAGGCGCGGATATCAGCGTTGCGATCCAAATGGCGCTCAAACCCAAATCAATGACCGTTTGTTCTGTCATGCATGCTCCTGCTACGAGTATGTATGGAAACTCTTCACCAGCGCGCCAACGATTAGCGACCAGCCATCAACCAGAACAAATAACACGAGCTTGAATGGCAACGATACGACCGTTGGTGGCAGCATCATCATGCCCATTGCCATCAAAATTGCAGATACGACCATATCGATAATGAGGAATGGTATGTAAATTAAAAACCCAATCTGAAATGCCGTTTTAAGTTCGCTTATCATAAAAGACGGTATCAATACGCTCATCGGAATGTCGTCCGGTGTCGCAGGTTTCGAAAGCTTGGATAGATTCATAAATAGTCCAAGATCTGACTCGCGAGTTTCAGCTAGCATGAATTTACGCACTGGTTTCGAGATTTCCTGTAACGCCTGCTCTTGTGAGATCGCATTTTGTGATAGTGGCGTTATCACTCTGTCATTAATGGGGCCCCACACCGGCGCCATCGTGAACATAGTTAGAAATAGAGATAGTCCGAGTACGACTTGATTGGGCGGCATCGTGTTAGTTCCGATCGCCTGCTTCAGAAAACTTAAGACAACTAAGATTCGGGTGAATGATGTCATCATTAATAAGATCGCGGGGGCGACACTCAATATCGTTAGTATGCTAACGATCTTTAGGGCCGGGACAACTGCATTCGGGTCATCGGATTGGCTGAGATTGACTTGTAGCTTAGGAACGCCCGTTTCAGCAAAACAGGATTGACTGATCATCAGACCTGCGCCGACGACAGCTAGCGCAGTGGGCGCCCACCGTGCGATTTGCAGTAGTTTATCGTTATTTTTCACCCTGACCCCTCATATCGTTTGTGATCAGCCTGGAGGAAGATTTCGAAGCCTATCTCTTAGTATCTTCGTTATGTCGTCATCTTTCTTGGGATTGCTGCGAACATTTACAGGCCCATCCTCACCAATGGCCACGTTAATACTTGAGCCTTTTGTTGGCCCAAGAGATCTCGGTTTAACCGTTGATGCTGTTAAAGGCTGTCGTTTTGTTGCTGGGTTTAGCTCCGCTGGACTTTTCAGTTTAATCTCAGCATCTGGATTTGCATTTTCCAATGCCCTTGAAAATTGGGTCGTCGCGGCGCGCTGGTCAATACTTGTTAGTAAACTGATTGATTCGGCTGTCACCCCTAACAGTAGTTGCTGTCCACCTACTTGCACCAGAGTCAGCTTTTGTTTCTGACCGATGGATATGTTTGAGAGAACACGCATAGTTGCTGGTTCAAGGTAGTCACTACTCTTCGCGATACCTCCGCGGCGGGTCTTTCGTGATTTAAAAAATTGTGCACTTAAAAGCGCAATGAACAGAAGTGCGCAAACGGCCGCCCCCTTGGCCAGCTGAGCGTGCAGATTTTGACTTGGCAGAGCTGTTGAGCGGTTATTTTCCGCTTGAGAGAGTGTACTGGGTTGCGAGGAGGCCAATGCAGGTTGTTGTTCGCCAGACGACACTGGTGGAACTACAGCAGGTATCACCTTGTTTTCGGTGGGAGATATAAGTTGCTCGAGTTTTTTATGATCGATTGTAATTACAATACGGTCACCGAGTAGCTCTGCAGAGGTGGCGAGCTTAGCCTTCGCGGCGTCTTGGTTTATAAAAAGTCGAAGCGCGCCGTCGTCAGCGCCAGTCTGGAAGGATGCGAGTTTACGCAAGAACGGTCCGCTTCCGTCAAGAAATTCACCAGACGCAGGTACCTGCGTATTGAGTAGTTTAATTTGAAGGAACGTGCCATGTTCCTCAATATCGAGGGTTTTCCAGTCAGGGCTTCGATTCAGGCGGGCTGTCACAATTGTCAAGTCACCGTCAATTTCGGTCGTGACGGCTCCGAGGGTAATGCCTGCTGACTTTGATGTATTTTTTAGATTGTCCGGACGTTGGTCTAACCTATTTGCATCAATGGCGTCTGAATTTTTTGGATTTGCCTTTATGCTGTCCTCAGCATAAGCGGCGTTAGACGCCAACGTTATCACAAAAAATAGGGTTGTTAGTCGAAACATTGCGATTATCCTCTTAACCGGGTGTGGTTGTATTCCGCTCTATTAAACGGCTTCTTTTTCGGGACCAAAATCGGCTAATCCAAATTGACTAGCCACATCAGTTAGGCGTACCCCGAATTTTTCATTGACAACGACGACCTCGCCCATTGCCACAAGCTTGTCGTTGACCAGAATTTCCATAGGCTCACCAGCAATTTTATCTAGCTCAATGACGGAGCCTTGCCCTAATTGTAGGAGGTCATTAATCGCCATTTTTGTTCGGCCTAGCTCTACACTAACTTTTAGGGGTACATCCAAAATCATCTTCAGTTTTGAGAAGTCCGTTTTGCTTAGGCGTCCAGTGAGCGCGTCGTTCACAGCAGCGGCATTCTCCTCGGCGGCCTTTCTTCCATCTGAACCACCTGCGTTTGAGATGGCGTCGTCCAATTCTCCGCCGAGACCAAAATTTTCTGGCTTAACTTCTCCATCCATTGACATAGCGCCCTCCTCGAGATCTGATATTTTTAGTTAGCCCAAGATATCCGTAATTTTTATCGCGCGATTGCCTTTAGAAAGCCCAGGCACGCCTCTGAATTTCGGCTTTCCCTCTACAAGCACTTCAAGAGGCATCGTTGCGTCTGAGTTCAGCTGAATGATGTCTCCAGGCTCCAGTTCAAGTAGGTCACGCACCTTAATGTCAGCAGCCCCGAGGCGAACTAAAAGGTTAGCGTTGGTTTGCATGATTTTCTCTTTGATGCGGTTAATCCAAATAAAGTCAACTTCGAGTTGTTCACTTTGGAAGCCTACCGAGAGCTTTGATTTAATCGGCTCGAGAGTTGCGTATGGAATAACAATTTTGATGGTCCCGCTCACTTTTTCGAGCTCTACATCAAACGTTGTGGCGATGACCACGTCAGATGGCGGAACTATGGCAACAAATTGGGGATTAATTTCGGTTCTGCTATATCCGATCTTTAAAGGATAGACGGGCTCCCATGCTTTTTCTAAATCATCGATCGCAGTCATGACTAATCTACGCGCAATCTTGATCTCGATCTGGGTAAAATCTTTTCCTTCGATCTTTGTGTACGGCACATCATTCCCACCAAAAAAACTGTCGACGAGCGCATACAATAGTTTTGATTCTACGACCATGACGGCAGCACCGCGTAGCGGATCCAACCGTAAAATGTTTAGGCAAGACGGTAGTGGCAGTGAGTTCATGAATTCGGAAAACTTTAATGGTCCGGTTGAGTTCACCGAGATGTTGGCCATTTTGCGCAACGAATTCGATAGAGTCATTCTGAAGAGTCTAATAAACCTGTCGTGAATGATGTCCAGGGTTGGCATGCGGCCACGGATGATGCGGTCTTGGTTAGCTAAGTCGTACTGAATTACGCCTGGACCCCCAGCAGGATTGGGGTTACCGCTCTCCACGCGGTTGTCTGATACCGCGGATAATAGAGCGTCGACTTCATTTTGCGATAAAACTTGATTCATTTGCGTCTCCGTTGCATTCATTTAGGCCGCGAACCCGGATGTCACTCGATGAGTATGTCCGTGATATACACATTGGTGATTTTCTTCTCGAGGTACTGGTTAACTCTATTTTTTATTTCTAGACGCAATTGATCTTTTCCATCTGGACTTAGAAGATGCTCTCGGGTTTTTCGGCTGACGATCGAGACAATGGCATCTCGGATTTGGCTATCCCTTGCTGATAGCTCTGACTTTTGTTCCTCATTTGGGTATTCAAATCGCACTTCAAGTCGGACGTAACGATTTTCCAGGGGATTGCCTAAGTTGAGATGAAAGGGTTTCATGTCATACATCAGTCCAATGCCGGAATATCGACCCGACTTTCCTTGATTCGTTGTTGAACCAGAAGCCTCTTTAGAGGCCCCAGAGCTGTCTCCGCCGCCGTGAGCGTCATCCTTCTTAGCTGCTGTATCTTTACCGCTTGCTGCGTCCGTTTTTTTGTCGGCGTCTTTAGCGGAGTGATCCCCGCCCTCGGCATTGTGGCCGTCAGACTTGCTGTGTTCATCTTTCTTGGCGTCGGCTTTGCCTTCGGCATCGCCCTCAGCGTGACCTTCGGCGCTACCACCAGTTTCCGCCTCTGCTGACTTATCGCTATGCTCGGCCTCTTCTGTAGGTTGGACGTCTGTTTTATCCTTGCCAGATTTTCCAAGCATTTTTATTGCGGCGAAAGCGCCGCCAGCCACGACGATTAATCCAACGGCTACTGCGATGATAATTTTCTTCTTTTTGGCAGCAGCGGCCGCTTGCTCTGGTGTGAGCGGTTCTTTTGCTTTTTTCTCGTCTTTTTTATCTTCTTTTTTTGCCATACCAAGCTCCGATGCGAGCACCATGATGCTCGCATGTTCTACCGACAGACACACTGGTTCACAAAATACGTTTCAAGAGCTGTGCCAAAACTATCGAGGTCAATTTTTCCTAGGTATACCGAGCCTTAGCGGAGGATATAGAGGTCGAAATTCATTTGGGGACTTTGATGTTTTTGAAAGAATCCCAACAACAGGCTTGGGCGTCATCGACATGACAATTTCCCAACACATAGCGACAGCTTTTTGACCCGTTTCGCGCCAATTCTCTGACGCCAATGTGCTAGGATTAAAAGCAGCGATGAGATTAAAAAATAATCAGCGCGCCCGCCTTGATATTTATACTGCGAACTAACCGGGTTGCTATAATAGTAGGCAGTCCGGGATGTACCCAGTCCATCCAGAGATTTTGCGAACGCCGTCTGCCCCTAAAGATATCGCCCTTCTTTCCGTTGGCGGTCTGTGTTATCAAATGAAATTACCTGGTTAACTACTGGCGTTGGATTTGTTATAGTTACCAGTCTTGGAACACAAAGTCGTTGTGAGGTGTTGTCGTATATGAAAGCGTCCTGTCTTGTTTTTGTGGCCGCATTACTGTTAGCTGGGTGTATGGAGCAGTACGACCCACGTCCTTACTGGAAGCAGTTCACACAAGAGCGTCAGCTTACCAGCGCCAAGCAGATGAAACTGACAGAAAAAGGCGAGATACCTGATCTAACGCAGGCAACGGCAGCAAATGCAGACCCAATTGCCGGTAAATTTTCTGCGCTGTGTTCAAGTTGCCACGGTGTTGATGGTAGAGCTGATGGCGCCGCGGCCGCTGCTATGAATCCCAAACCAAGAAATTTTCATGACAAGGCTTGGCAGGCCAAAGTCGATGACAACCATATCGCAAAAGCGATCAAAGAAGGTGGCGTGGCTGTTGGGCTATCAGGAACGATGCCACCCTGGGGCGCTGTTTTGAGTGAGGATGAGGTTAAGGGTCTCGTTGCGATGATCAGAGCTTGGGGTAAATAGAATCCCTGATTGATTTGAAGCGAACCCTTTTTGTATTTAACGCTCGAGAAAGCCTATTTCATCGGACCACAAAGCGGGAAGTTCTTCCCGCTTTTTTATTTGACGAATCAAACCCTGGTCAATGGCAACCTCTGGGGGCTTGGTTCGTGAATTGTAATTTGATGCCATGGACATCCCGTAGGCCCCTGCGGTAAAGACAGCCAAGATATCTCCGATGTTTAGCGAACCAAGGCGCATATCACATCCGAGTGAGCAGGAGGTCTCACAGACTGGTCCGACCACATCGTATTGGTCGCCGGGGCTACTATCTTTAAACCGCAAAGGTTCAATATGATGGTAGGCATCATACATCGCAGGTCTAATCAATTCCGTCATGCCGGCGTCCGTAAGCGCGAATTTTTTTGTTGCTCCCGCCTTGATGTCAAGCACCTCAGTCAGCAGCACAGCGCAGTCGCCTACAATGGATCGTCCGGGCTCAAGATAAAGATCAACATCATTTGATGGAAGAGCCTTTTTTGAGATATTAACCCATTGGCTAAAGGTCGGAACCTGCTCCAATTCTGAAGGTCGATATGCAACGCCGACGCCTCCCCCCATATCGATATGATGGAGGCGAGCTCCAAGAGCCATCATTTCGCGTGCGAAATCCAGCATCTCGTTAGCAGCGTTGCTAAACGATGATAAATCGAGAATTTGACTTCCTATGTGGCAGCTTAGTCCTTGCAGCGAAAGATACTTAGTCTGCAAAACTCTTTTGCAAATAGCCTTTGCAAGTTCCGGACTTAAGCCAAATTTTGTATCGGCTGGTCCTGTATTAATTTTTTTATGAGTCTTTCCGTCTACGTCGGGATTGACCCTAAGAGCGATATTAACGTGCTGCCGACGACTAGAGGAGATCTCGTCTAATAAATCTATTTCGTGCGGCGATTCTATGTTGAAACAAGCGATTCCTGCTTGAATACCCATTTCAATTTCAGAGCGAGACTTGGCAACTCCAGAAAATATAATATCAGAGGCCGGAATACCAGCCGCCAGACAGCGTTGGATTTCCCCACCACTCACTACATCCATGCCTAGCCCTTGTTGATGTATAACTTGTAGAGCCGACAAATTACCCAAAGCTTTTACTGCGAAGAACGCACGGGAACCATCACTAACACCTCGCAGCTCCCTGGTAATCTGACTGGCAAGACTGCGCATCCGGTTAAAGTCATATACAAATAAGGGTGTACCAAACCTCCTCACGACCTCCGACAAATCTACACCGCCCAAGTGCAGTTTGTGGTCAATTCGCTGAAAGTGATCACCGGGGAAATGTTTTGTCATCTTTAAACTCTTGGGAACTCCCTAGGCGGATGGCGTCAGGACTGACTCTGGTGAGCCCGGTCCGAGTCAAAGTTGAAGGGTTGTTCCGCACGCTTAGGAGCAGGGGTTTCCATTGCAAGTGATACGGTGGTAGATGGTGGGGATGCATCCGCAAGCGTGCCTGGGGTCATTATTGTACCAGTGAACTCGCTAGCCTGCCGTTTAGCTCCTAGCATTTCAGCCTCGGCCT
>JBEIGW010000034.1:0-15418 GCA_040381655.1 Deltaproteobacteria bacterium | reverse complement strand
CCACAAGAAACGACAAGTTAGACAGGTCCGTAGACTTCTGACTACCGATAATGTCCCACCACTGTCGAACAGCTGATTCTAGTGCCGCCTGAACTGCTCGACGGTCTTCAACTCGAATAGCCAAATCTTGCCTAGTATCCCTGATCACTAGGTACTCGCCCGCATCTCTTATCAAACCAACTAGGTGATCTACGCCTGTTGCTTCGGGTATAGCGAATTCCTTAGATACCCCAATCCATTCGGCCCTCAGGGTCTCAAGATCTGAAAACACTCTTGCTGAAAGATTGGCCAAAGAGGACATTTCTTTTTGGAGCCTATCCCCTGCGGCACTCACTTTATCAGTGAGTCCCTGGGATGCTTGCAATGCATACTCGGTGGCTAACTTTACCGCGTCGACGTCTCGCGCCAGTCGCGCAATCCACTCTCGTTGCTGTTGCAGAACTGGGGATGCCTCTTTAAACCGCTCATCAACTAAGCGAGTTGAGCCGGCCTTCAACTTTTCAAACCAGCCCGTCTGCACTTTGGAGGGTCCGCGGGAGATCCCAGATGCTTGTGAAACGTATCGATCGACCTCTAGTGCCATTTGCTTAACACCCAACAACATACTCGCAAGACAGCTCTCGACCTCTTGCCCGTCGGATCGACTACCCATCAAATACTCGCTCCAAATCCTGACACCGTCGGTGCTGACTGGCCTTATTTGCTCATCGATAACTTTCTTAATGCGGCTGAGGTTGTCATAAAATTTCGAACAGGCCCTTAGCCGTACCAAGAGATCAATCAACCGGAAAGCTTCACCATGCTTGACGACTGCACTCAGCGTCTCTTTTGACCATTTTGTCTCAATTTCAATCAGGCGCGAATCATAGGACTCCAATAAAGACGCCAAACGCCCAAAAGTTTCGCCGCCCTCGTTTACGCGCCGCAGCAGCTGGTCAATTTGGTTGAGCACGTCAATCTCAGACTGAATGAATTCCAGCCCTGCCTCAATTTTGGGCTCATCGGCTCCAGGCGTTCCAAGTTGCTCCGATTGCCGATTAAGCTCATCCATCGCTCCAAGTAACCTTGCAGATGGACCCGCGATTCGAGAAAGCTTCTTCTCATCTCCAAACTCATCCTGCCCCACGAGTTCAGCGCAGCGAGTTGATAACTCCCGTGCCGCCACCAGCGCAGCCACCTCTCCCCGGGCATCCCGACTGTTTAGGTCCCATACTGTTGCGGCGACGTCAGCCCCCCTGGTGATGATCTGACGAAGCTCGACCGGGGCGACTAAAACTTCGGCACGACTCAAACTGGCATCCAGATCCAAAAGAGACGCCAACATGGAACCTTGCGCCTCTTCCGTTGACAACAACCGATTATTTTTCCTGAAAAGGGTGCCTTTTGTTCCCCTTTCAATGGTCCATACATCACCGGCATCATCCGCCGCATCAAGCCAGACCTCGGCAAGATCATCGTGACGTCTGCCGGCGAGAGCAAAAACTAGGGCTCTAGCTAACGTATCAAGCTCACGTGCGTCACCATAAAAAGCGACAACGGGCCTCAATTTTCCAACACCTGCCGTGAGACGCCAACCGCGAACGGCTTTGACACCGTGTTTTCTGAACCTAATACCGGTGATATACACTGAGCGGGCCCCCTCTCGACTTGACGAGTTAAATTATACACTAAAACATTCGCAAACCATCACATTTGGGTGGCTTGGAATCTTGAATAAAATCGGCCTGGAGATCTATTATTACGGCGACCATGTTCGGCTCACCCCATGGCAAAAGCTCTTCCATCCTTGCGGAGGGGCCGTTAGAATGCTCCTGTGATTGGCAAACCCGCGTACCTAAGACGCCGATAGTACCTGAAAGTATCCACAGATATGGGACTCAGCTTTGACAATACCGGCAGGACGCTAACGGCTTTGCTACGCCTGCTACCTGCAGAGCTCGCCCATGACCTTGCCATGTTAGCCCTCGAACGCGGCGCGTTGAACCTCATGCCTGCTCCCGCGCTCAAACCGTTACCAGTTACCCTCAACGTGGACCTGCCGGGCGTCGGCCGACTGAAACATCCGATCGGATTGGCTGCAGGTTTTGACAAAAATGCTCGCTGCCCGGCGGCCTTTGAAAAAATGGGATTCTCATTTCTCGAGCTCGGCACAGTAACGCCTCAACCACAGGCAGGTAATCCAAAACCGAGGCTATTTCGCTATCCAGAGTCAATGTCGATTATTAATCGCATGGGATTCAACAGTGACGGAGCTCAAGCCGTTTTACGCAGGCTTGACTCTCTGAACTGGTCTTCGTCCCGCGTTCCGATCGGTATCAATATTGGAAAAAATAAAAACACGCCAAACTCAAAGTCGCTTGACGACTACGTGACTGGCTTGCGAGCGTTCGAAAAAAAATCCCACTGGCTCACAATCAACATTTCCTCTCCCAACACTCCGGGACTGCGCGATCTAGCATCTCCCGATTTTTTGCGCGAATTGGCGGGGGCGTGTGAACACATGCTAAACAAGTGCTGGATAAAGCTAGATCCCGATATGGACAAAAAAACATTTCAAACGATGATCACCAGCATCAAGACCGAGGGTTTCCAGGGTGCAATTCTATCCAACACGCACCGAGTTGATTGGCCGCAGGCCGGAGGACAAAGCGGCCACCCACTCCTCTCGCCATCAAACGCCTGTCTCGAATGGGCCTGGGATGTGACTAAAGGCAGCCTTCCCATCATCGCCTCCGGGGGCGTCTTATCAGGCGTGGACGCATTTCACAAACTAGCCCGGGGCGCTTGCGCTGTACAAATTTATACGGCCTTGGTATACCGTGGCCCAGGTGCTGTCCTAAGTATTTGCGAGGAATTGGCTGCAGAGCTGAAGCTGAGGGGATTCGATTCCGCCCAAGAAGCTATCGGCTCCTACTATCTTTAGAGTGTTCCCGGTAGATCATGTGAGGCTTTGAAGGCATGGAAATAACCCGTCGTATTCGCGAAAACATTCATGGCACGATCAACGTGTCCCATTTTGAAGATCTGGTGATCGGACACCCGCTTGTGCAGCGCATGCGCCGCATCAAGCAGCTTGCGTTTCTGCAGTACGTCTTTCCCGGCGCTAGTCACAGTCGGTTCGAGCATAGCCTTGGAGTCATGCACCTAGCTGGTGTGGCATGGAATAAGCTTTATGAAAATCAAAAAGCTCTGAGAAACTCCACTCGAAAATACGGAGATTTCGCGCAGCTTGAGACCACTCCTCGGACGTCAAAAGTCGTGCACGGCCTTCTAAACCCGACATTTGGCATGATTGATGAAATATTTGGAGACGAGTACCCATTACAGGCACTCAGACTCGCTGCGCTCATGCACGACCTAGGGCATTCGCCGTTTTCGCACAGTGGCGAAGGTTTTATGCCCACGTGGCAACAAATGAACGATAACCGTAAAAAACTTCCTGACTATATCGCAACATTCATTGCAGATCGCTGCCAACAACTCAAGGCGAAGGGCAAGGACCCCGCGACAATGCAAGTGAGGCATGAACTTTACACACTCATCGCGATCGATCGGGTGCTCTCAGATATTTACAGTGAAAACCCCAACCTGAAGTCGCCTAAAGTTACGGCTCAAGATGTCGCATCAATCATCGCGCCGCAAATTCCACCGTCTTCCCAAAGCCCCCTTTTAAAATATGGTATGCATCAACTCTGCCACGAATTGGTTTCTGGCGAATTCGACGTCGACCGGATGGACTATTTGCTGCGGGACAGTCGCGAATGCGGCGTTGTTTATGGAATATTTGACGAAAGCCGCATCCTAAATTCGCTAGCCATTTACTGGGACGAAAAAGGACAATCCTTGCATCTAGCCATTCAGTTCTCTGGACTGGCGGCCTTTGAGGACTACCTTCGAGCGCGTCACTCCATGTACCTGCAACTTTACTTTCACAAAACCTCCGTCGCAGCCGAGGCCATGATTAAAAAACTAACAACCATGCTCCCTGGTTGGACGCTGCCGACGGACATCGACAGTTATGCAGCCATCGATGAGTACAACATGCCGAGCATCTTGCAAGAGGCGGCAAAGGCGCGCATTAAAAATAAAAATGAACTTCAGGAATTCAATGAATTACTACAAGACCTGATGTACCACCGAAAGCTATGGAAACGAGCATTCGAAGTCGCCTCAAATGCTGGTCCTTCAAGTGGAGTTGAAAGCATCGATGAAGCTGCGACCCTGATCGCTGGACTTGGTATTAAATTCGAAAAGGTCTCAAGCACAAACTCTCTCACACGTTTCCGTCCCCGAACCGGAGACGAACCGAGCTCGAACAAACTACGTCTCATCAAAAAAGACGACTTCCAGTTTCCTCGCGTCATCCCCATAGAGGACCAAATGAGTCTTATCGATCAAAATTCTCAAGTTCACATCACAAGGCTCTACGTTGAGAACCGGAAAAATTTCAAGCCAGGAAAGTCGACGGTTGATGTGGTTCGAGATGAATTGCAGAAGTTAGTTAGGAACCACTAGCGCATCTAGCTACTCCTTACCGGACCTCTCCTTTGCCATCATCAAAAACTTGATACACTCGCGGGCTGATACTTCATCATAACCATACCGCTTCTCCAGCTCGCTGAGAGTCGATCGCGCCGCCAAGACTTGTTTGTCATTCAACTGCTTCTGTCGATCCGTATCCAAGGCCAAGACTGATCTCAAATTTGTCTCGATAAGCTTGGACTTTTGCTCGTAGTAGTGTTCTTTCAAACGCTGTAAATGATCAAAAAATATTGTGCTGAAATCAATTTTCGCTTTTGGATTATCAAGCTTATAACTGGCGATTCGGGATAGAAGGCTTTCCCTAAATCGTGTGGGATCACCACCACTGACCCCCAAAATTGACTCGACGTCATTCATCAAAACTTCTGAAGGCACCTCGTATCCCTCGGTCTTGCGGTTAAATATTTTTTCCTTTTTTATAAAGGCCACCGCATTCTCTACATAACGTCCAAGCAGCTGGTCATATTGCCCCTCTTCAACCAGCAACATCGCACCAAGAATCTCCTCTTCGAAGACCTCGGCAAACCAGTCGCGAACATTACGTATGAAGAAGGCGACATCGTGATACTTATTCCGTGGTTCAAATTGTAGAAATTCATAGACGCTGCGATCTTTAAGAAGTCGCTCCAGCTCTGCAAATACCGCCATGGGCGTGATGGTCTCTGATGAGGACTCCTCAGCTACCCTGTAAAGGAGGGCCCTAACTTCCCGAGGTGACGCACCAAAACGCCCCTCATAGACCACGTTGCCAACAGATTCACTCATGATTTGCCTTCGAATTTGCCTGAGAGCCATCTGATCCGCAGCCACAAAAGCATCACCTAATGGTCTTCGATCGTAGAGCATCGCTTTGGCAAACGGATCAAGCCGATTAACAATCCCACGGTGATCACTGGCATAAAAATCGGAATCGGGGTGTTTTAGCCGGGTCAACACGGCCCAGGCACAAAGCATTTCAATCGTATGCGGTGCAATTTTCTTAGACTTTGAAATGGCTTGTTCGTCGCGCCTGTAGATCTGTGTCTCGTCAGATATTTTGAGAAGATAAGGCACGGTAACTAGCTCAAATCGACCCCTAAACGAACTAAAGTCAGGAAGGGTTTTAAATGCGTCCAAATGCTTCTCGTTGGCCGTAGCAAAAAATACCACATCCAGATTCTGCGTCGCAGAGGGCAGACCAAGTGTCGCCCTCTCTACAGTAGTTAGTAAGTATTTAAACGCTTCTACGGGTCGCTTCAGCAAGTCACTAAATTCAAGAATGCCGCGATTAGCCTCGACAATTTCGCCAATAGCCTCAGTAAATCGAATATTGTGAAGCACTGCTGGTAGGTTCGCTATGTTGCGATCGAGGGTTAATTGTTTTTCTTGCGCATCCATGGACATTTGAGGTTCCACGGTAGAGATCCCGATCCTGTATTGACGCGAATAGAAAAAACGTTCGACCTGAATATGACGATACACCTTATCAATCTCGCCATCGTAAGCGGCGAGAAGGTTCTCAAATATAAGTTGATTTTTCTTGCTCAGACCTGGCAGCAAAATATGCGGAGGAATCTCAACGTCCTCTGGTTTTTTACCCTCTTTTGCCCCCAGGAATTCGCGAAGTATTTTTTCACGAAATGGCATGGGGATCAGATAAATTGGGTTCTCTTTGAACTCACTCAGCAACTTGCTAGAGATCTGACTGTCTTCAAGTAGCGCATAACTTTCATCCTTACCGCGCCCATCGTCGTATCGAGCAGCAAAACCGATGGGGCCAGACTCGCCAGACACGGCACGAGGCGTGGCGCCCTTTTCGACAGGAAATATCCAGTTGAATCTGTAGACCGCGCCTTCTTCCACTTCACTGTATTTTTGCATCCCATGCGAAATCGCCTCCACCGTGGACGACTTTGCAGAACCGTTGGGTCCATGTAGAAAAATCACTTTGTTCGCTACACCTTGCCGAACGAACGCCTGCAACACCCGGAAAATATCTTCCTGAACTCGCTCGCAGCCAATGATTGGTACGCCTTTTTCAGTTCCCATATCGAATAACTTGAATCGCCGCGAGGATACCTTGCCGTGCGGGTCTTCCTGGGAACTCGATTCTCCAAAATAAAGAAAACAGTCGCGTAAGTACTCTGCGGAGTTGCGCATGAGGCTGCGGGGATTATCTTTCACTATGTCTAAAAATTCATCAAATGACAGGATACTCTGACGCTGCTTAAACAGGCGTCGGACTTCCGTCGACACATCTTTTATCGTTTGTTGATTCGCAGCCATGCGCCAGACTTTCTAGGTAAAGCTTCCATGCCCAAGCCCAAGGACATTTTCACAGCCATTAGGCGTATTTATACCTATTTATCATTTTACCTGCATTGACGGCCCGGGGCATCTTTTTGCCGGTATCACGCCTTCTAGGGGCTGGCTCGCAAAAATTTGCCAGCTTGAGCACGTGCATGCTAAACTGTTGGAATAGCTGAAAAACATCGTGACTTTTAATTGTTTTGCAAAAGGAACCTGTGACGGAATGAAAAAGACATTCGTGATCGATACCAACATTCTCTTGAATAACCCAGCCAGTATATTCAAGTTCGACGACAACGATGTCGTCATACCCATCTCCGTTATCGAAGAAGTCGACACATTCAAGAAAGATCTCAGTGAAACCGGTAGAAATGCTCGTGAAGTCAGTCGCATCTTGGACAGGCTCAGGGAGCGGGGAACCCTGTCGGCAGGAATACCCCTTTTCGACGGTCGCGATGACAGTGGTCGCTTGTTCGTCAATCTCGGCGCCGACTACGAGATCGTAGGTCAGCTTGCAAAAAACACTGACAACCAGATCCTAGCTGTTGCTCTGACGCTTCAGAAGCAGCACGGCTCGTCGCGGAAAGTGGTGATTATCACCAAAGACTCGAACCTCAGGATCAAGGCCGACGCCCTCAATATCGCAGCGGAAGATTTTGAAGCCGACAAGGTGGACATCAGTCACCTTTACAAAGGCATCACGACCATGCGCGTCTCGGCAGACGTCATTAATGATTTTTACTCGCGTCGAGAGCTACGCCTCGAGGATAAAGGCTTATTCCCAAATCAGTTTGTCATTCTTGAAGACGAAGCTGATTCGAATCAGTTCGTCTACGGTATGTTTGACGGGCAAGATCGTATTCTCAGAATGCTTGACCCTCACAGCGAGGGCGTATGGGGGATCTATCCACGTAATATTGAGCAAACGTTTGCTCTCGAAGCACTCCTAGATGACAACATCAAACTCGTGACATTAAGCGGTGGCGCCGGAACCGGTAAAACTCTTATGGCTATTGCTGCAGGGCTATCGAAAACCACGGACGACGACGAGTATCACAAACTTCTCGTAGCCAGGCCTATTTTCCCGCTTGGCAAAGATATTGGTTTTTTACCAGGTGATTTGGACGAAAAACTGAATCCCTGGATGCAGCCTATTTTTGACAACCTAGAGCTATTGCTAAGCGGCGGTCAGCAGGGCCGTACAAAACGTTTCAGCAAAAGTTATCAAGAATTGATTAATCAAGGCATGCTGGCAGTTGAGCCTCTCACCTACATTCGCGGTCGATCATTACCCAATCAGTTTTTTGTAGTGGACGAGGCCCAGAATTTAACACCGCACGAGATCAAAACAATCCTAACTCGAGCTGGTGAGGGCACAAAGATCGTCCTGACAGGTGACCCCTATCAGATCGACAACCCCTACATCGACAGCGAGAATAATGGTTTGACCTACGTGATTGAGAAGTTCAAATCAGAGCGTATCGCAGCCCACATTACATTCAATCGTGGCGAACGTAGCGAGCTTGCAACCCTGGCGGCTGCTCTACTTTGAGCCACTAAAAAATAAGTGGCGGCCACCTCGGATCAGGATAAACCTTGCCCGAGGCTCTGCCGTATCACGATGAAAAGCCCTACCGTCGCGGTGTAAGCAACTGTTTTAATGGATAAAATAAATAGTGCGAGCCATATTGGCACTACCTTTCAAACTTCACAATCCATTGCAGACTGTGCTAGCATTCCGGCTTCGGTACTGATATTTTTCAGCATCCGGCGAATCTTAGCCAAGTCAGGTCAACCTCTAGAGGAGTCATTGTTTGCAAGTTATTAATCGTGTCGCTGCCCGCAATTACACCAAAGTTCGCCTAGTCGGCGAAGAAACCAACGAAATACTCTCAGTGCTTGAAGCCCTATCCCGTGCCGAAGAGGCGGGGTTAGATTTAGTCATGATTAGCGACAAAGGGGATTTTCCCGTGATGCGCGTTCAAGACTTTAAAAAGGTTCAGTACGAGCTGAAGAAAGCTAAGAAAAAACAAGTCGTACAAGAACTCAAAGAAATCCAACTGAAACTAAACATTGCCGACCACGATTTCCAAACAAAAGTAAATGCCATCGACAAGTTTCTAGGTCGCGGCGACAAAGTCAAAGTTGTCGTAAGACTGAAAGGTCGCGAACGCGAAAATCCGGAGAGAGCGCGCCAACTTCTTGATCGAGTCATCACGAACGTAAAGTGCAAGCCAAATTATGTTCCTGGACCCATCACCATGGCCATCCTTGAGCCGGTCAAGTAGACCGGCAAACGTTACGACCTTATTTTTGAACGCACACCCCCGAAATTATTGAGATTTTAGGCGCCGTTAGGCGTGCCATTCACAATGCCTTGTGCCAAGGCCCAAATCCGTCATATCTCCAAGTTGTTTAATACAGATGCCGCCGAGTTGACAGCACACCTCGATGTGCTGTCTAATTTTGTAGAGAGACAATTCAACAAAATACCAAAAAAAACCTAAAGCAGGACGCTTGGGATCAGATCACTGTCGCTAAACGGGTCACGCCGTTTTTGATACCACAAGGAGGTAGTTGCGATGAAGAAGATAGCCGAGAATCGTTACCCACATTCGGCCACCCTATTCAAGTTCTGCAAAGAGGCGCTTGATATTCGATATGAGGGCAACGTCAAAGTCATCGATCAAGACGTCGGAGCTATCTTGGGTTATGACCCTGCAGACTGCAGTCACTGGAAAAAAGGCAAGAAGAATATTCGTGCACTGTCGACATTGCGAACGATCGCAGACCACCTCTCCATCGACGAGCGTTTGCTCATCGATATCGCTGCTGGCAAAGTTGGGTTTGATGAGGCCGTGTTTGAATATCGTGGCTATGGCGCATTCGGTCTGACAGGTCGAACAAGCGAAAATCTCAAAAAAGAATTCTTTAAGAATCCAAGTCGTTATCAGGGAGAAAATTCTCGCCTGTCTTTTGAAGAGCTATTTGATATTGATCGGCCAAGCATTTGTAACGCTGTTGATTCGATCGTAACGGCAGGCAAATTCGAAGAGGCGCCCGTTTATCTTCCAGAGATCTGTCAACTCTTCCCGAACTTCACAATCGTCTCAGACGACACACTAACAACACCCGTTCAGGTAACCACTGAAGGTCAAGGCGCTGACTTAAAAGTCACCGTCCGTCACAAAGGCAGTGATATGCGCCCGTACCTACGTTTCCTTGTGGCGCGCGAGCTATTTAAGTACCTAGTGAACAGTTCAAGCCTTCATGTTGCGCACCTCCGCACCTGTCCGGATGAGGTTATAGATATTCGCGCGAACCTGTTTGCCGGCCTACTACTCGTCCCTGGCAAAATGCTGCGCAAGGAAGTTGAAAAAGTTGATGCGTCCCATGATATCGTGACCCAGCTATCTGAAGTCTTCTGGGTGTCAAAAGCACTCATGAACCAACGACTCAGAGACTTCATGGAAAACCTCAATTGATTTAATGGCATTAATGCGCGAAGCCAAAGGGGAAACCCTTTGGCTTTTTTGTTTTTACCAACGATCACCATCGGTCCTGCCTCATTGGCAAATTTAAGTTGGCTCACAGGGCATCCGATCACACCCACGTACATAAATGTTGTCTAACGGCTCATTATATTGCAGGACGTGGCTATGACTCGACAGTTTAACCTTAATAATCAGGCAGTTGTTATAATCCCTGAAGTGGATGGCGGCGTTTACAGCCCGTCCCAACTTAAGAAAATCGCCACACTTGGCGAGCAGGATTGCCTGATGATTAAAGCCACCGAAGATCAGCGCTTAGCGCTCGTGGTGAAAGCTGACAAAGTAAGTTCTGTAACCAGCGAGCTTCAAACACTCGGAATGAACGTTCGTAACTATCAGGATAGTCTACACCAGCCTGTATCATGCTTGGGCGCACTCTGCCCGGATCATGAACAAGACGCCCTAGGGACGGCCATGGACATATCTGGTGAGCAATTCGATAGTCATTTTGAAAGCCCAATCAAGATCGGCATAAACGGCTGCGGAAAATGTTGTACGCCCTGCCACACCCTTGATATCAGCCTAGTGGGTGAGGCGAATGGCTACCGAATTTCGGTGGGTGGCAAAAATGCGCAGTACCCTGAATTTGCCACCTTAATCGCGGACGGGGTGCCTACCGCCGAAACACCAAAAGCCGTAAGGGTGATTATCGACACTTATCGTACCGAAGCCCACCCCGGCGAGTCCATGCACGACTTCATTGAGAGAGTGGGCCCCAATACTTTGATCGCAGCCTTGACACCTTGGAGTCAGGACACCGGCACAATTGATTTTGCAGAAACTATTGCTGCAGCTGAGCAGGAATCACCTGCGAATTTTACCTCATTTCAATCTCAAGACATTGCTGCTCAGGGCCCAGAGGTCGTCGGTAGCATAAGCGACATCTTCGTCAACAACCATAACACATCAGCCGAATTAGACATTCCGATCGGGTCAGATCCGTCAAAAGGCCCGGAAATTAGAATCCGTGAGGACGACGGTTCAAACATTAACGACTCAGATCATCAATCCAACTTTGGAACCGACGAGGCTGATTTGGAATCTCGTCTAGTTGCAGACATGTCTGAATTGGCAAATAGATCTGAAGAACTTGAGTCCGCATCTGAGCGGGACAAAAGTGCCGAGGCACTTTCAAGTTCAAATATAGCCCTTGATGCTGAAGTAGCACCACCAGCCGACGAGGAGAAACTAAATCGAGAGCTCATCGATATTGCTGATCGACTAAAACATCTGGAAAGCGATATCCGAGATGAATCCTCACCTGATCGCCAGCACGATGCTGCGAGGCTTGGTTGGGATTTTGACGGATTCGATGTTGATCGTGCCGGTAACCCCGTCATTTTTTGGTCTAACGGGATCAAAACAGTCATCGATAGCAGTAACCACAAGTCCGGCCGTATTAACATTGGGCCCAGAAGAATCGTTTTCTCATCCAAAAACGGCTTCATAGAAATTGAAATTGACGGCATTAAAATGATCATGCCTTCAGCCGCCTGAATTCTAAATCGAGCATCACTCCATCATTCATGATCCGCGATAAACTCTAAAGGTTTACTTTTTAGGGTTTTTACTTCATCTTGATATAGACATTACATTGAAGGACTCTTTAGAAGCATGCTTAAAATCAAATATTTAACACTAACTTTATTGTTAGTTAGCTCACAAAGCTTCGCGACAACGTCAAAAGAACTAGTCATCTACACAAATGACTCTTTCGTATCGGAATGGGGTCCGGGCCCAACCTTAAAGAAAAACTTTGAACGCGATTGTAACTGTAAGATTAAATGGATCGCAGCTGCAGACGGAGCCGCTATACTAGCGCGACTAAAGATTGATGGTTTGCGCTCAAAGGCTGATGTAGTGCTCGGTCTTGATGATTCAACCGCAGCAGCTGTTGATTCTCTGGGATTTTTCGCGGAAAGCGGGATCCCCAAAATGTCTAATGCCATCGAAAAATTCCATCACCATTCTCCAAAGTTAGTTCCCTACGATTTTGGATTTTATAGCTTTATGTTTGATACAGAAGCCCGTCAAAAAGACGGTAAACTTTTTAGGAGACCTACATCTCTCGACGATCTACTGACGTCCGACGAATTTTCGAAATCTATTTTGATTCAGGATCCTAGATCATCGGCAACCGGGCTTGGCCTTCTTTTTTGGCTAAAGTCAGTTTATGGAGACACATACGAGAAGGCCCTGTCAAAACTTCGACAACAGGCCCTCAAGGTTGGTAAAGGGTGGTCTGAATCTTATAGTCTATTCACAAAGGGTGAAGCCCCTTTCGTTCTATCATATTCAACCAGCGAGGCCTATCATCGTGAGGTCGAAAAAACATCACGTTTTCAGGCGCTCATTTTTCCAGAAGGACACTACGCTGTGGTGGAGAGTGCCGGGATTCTTAAGACTTCAAAAAATAAGACTCTTGCGAAGTCTTTCTTGGAGTTTCTGCTTCAGGAAAAATCACAACAGATTATTGCATCAATGAATTGGATGTACCCCGTCATTGCTACAACAAAAAATCTACCCGCTGCCTTCTCGATCATACAGAAACCGAACAAAATTTTAAGCCTAGCACCGTCTATAATTGAAAAAAACCGTCGCACATGGACTGAACAGTGGGAAAACACATTCAGAAAATGACTTACTGGAAATCAAAACATTCCGTAACGAGTTTTGTTATGGCTTCGATTCTTGCCACAATCTCGCTACTACCCTTAATCTATTCTCTTAAGATTCTTATGGCAGACACTTCTGCGACAGAGGTCGTCGAACGGCTTTACAGCGGCTCCGTCCTTAACAGCTTAGCATTTACGATTTCGCAGGCGTTTTTAACGGCCGTAACGGTATCTATTTTTGGGCCTCTTTGTGCTTTAGGATTGTTTTCATTTCCGAAAAGCTACAGAAAGTTCTCGCTAACCCTTCGAATCGCGTCATTCTGCATGCCTTCCATCGTGGTGGCAAGCGGACTAATCCTTGCTTGGGGTCGCGCAGGTTTTTTTTCAAAGGCGCTTTTATATTTGGGTTTTAGCAACCCCATCTCAGATATAATCTACTCGCCTTATGCGATAGTTTTCGCCAATGCACTTATGAGTATTCCATTTTGTTCCGGAATTATTTTTAAGCGGATTCTAGAGATTCCATCTGCGCAGTACAAATCAGCATCGATGCTAGGGCTCGGATCTGTCCCAGTCTTTAAAACGTTACTTTGGCCCGTGATCAAACCCGTGGCTGTCTACTTTGCTGGCCTTTCGTTTTTGTTAAGCATGGGTTCGTTCGGCGCTCTGAGTATTCTTGGCACCGGTCCGCAATCCGAGACCCTTGAACTCGCCTTATACCGAGCCGTTTACTATGATGGCGACTGGAGTCAGGCTGGAGTTTTATCGGTGATCCACACACTACTGTGTGGGTTTTTTGCGCTGCTGATGATCACTTCTCACTCTGCAGCACCGATTAAAAATGGCACCAACGGAGACTTATCGTTTCAATTTAGTTTTATAGGCAAGACGCTCAAACACTCTCGGATCCTAGCAGTAATGCTAGCAGGATTTTCGATTGTTCTGGATTTTTTAACATTGTCTCCACTCGCTGCCGTCTGCGCTGAGGCGCTTGGGTTCGCCTGGCAAGAAAACATCGGTGAACGTTTGCTCGGAATTGAGTCAGCCGCAGTAACCTCTTTAGGATTTATGTTACCTGCAGCACTCATCACGACTGTGGCTGCGTGGATTATAGTTAGGGCTTACTGTAGGTATTTGTACGAAAAACGCTACAGAACCGCCGCAGGACTGCAGTTGCTGGCTCTAACGAGCATCATTATACCCCCGATGGCTTTAGCCTTCGGCATTATGGTAGTTCAATCAAGAGCCGATTTAGCAATCTCGCAAGCTTTCTTCATATCCCCAGCTTTGGCAGCTATAACACTTCCTTTCGCTATATCGGTTCTATTGCCAACTTATGAATCACGCTTCTCGGGAACAAATCAATCACGACTGATCCTTGGTTTGACTGAATGGACATTCATTAAAAAGGTAGAATGGACGACACTACGCACACCGCTTGCGATGGTCTTTTCAATATCAGCTGCCCTGTGCCTGAATGAAACATCACTTGTCACCATGCTTAGTGATCCATCGACACCCGCCCTGACCACGACCATGATGCGTCTTATGAACCAGTATCGGTTTAATGAATCAGCAGTTATTGCGTTTACTCTGATGTTTGCAACAATTGTTATTGTTTATTATTTTTACAAGTCAGAGGGACTTGATCATGCCTAAAATGAAATTTCAAAATCTAAAATATGCAACCCTGGCTTGGTCTAGTCAGTATAACTTAGAGTTTGAATCAGGGCGATGCTACGTCTTGTGTGGACCAAGCGGGGCAGGAAAGTCAACACTGGTTAATTTAGCCGCGGGTTTTCTTACACCGTACCAAGGCGATATTCTAATCGACGATAATAGCATCTGCGCACTCCCCCCTCATAAACGCAGTATAAGCTTCATGGGCCAAAACGACAGCCTTTTCCCTAGCATCACGGTTGCTGAAAATCTCGGTCTTGCCATGCACGATAGCGGAATCTCTCAAAAGGCCGTGGGCGAGCGAATCAACGACGTACTAAGGTCTCTTGATATTGATCGATCGCTATTAGATCGACTCCCATCGCAACTGTCAGGAGGGCAGCTTTCACGTTGCAATTTAGCGAGGGCAGTCCTACGTCCTTGCAGATGGCTTATCCTCGATGAGCCTTTTGCGGCTGTGGATCGACCAACCAGACTTCAAATTCTTGGTTGGCTGCAATCTTGGATGAAGCAAACACTGTCTGGCATCATTCTCATCTCTCATGATCTTGATGACATTTTTACGATTGCTACCGACATTACAGTACTCGATCGAGGTTCTGTGATAGAACACGCGCCTCTACACGAGGCACTGACTAAGCCAAAGTCAGCCCGTTCAGCTAGACTTCTCCGTTCAGGACTCGTGACAGATCTAAACGGAACCTCTATGTTCATCGCAGCGGGCCACCTATTCACATCACT
>JBEIGW010000033.1:0-16661 GCA_040381655.1 Deltaproteobacteria bacterium | reverse complement strand
GACCAAGAAGCGGTCAGTACCGATCACCTTCTTGAATTCAACGTTAGCATTACTCATGGTGATGGCTGGATTTGCCGTACAAGATATCCTCAGCGCGCGTGGCACGATCGGCTTAAGCGTGTTTGTAAGTGCCTGTGTGATCGTTGTGAATTTTTTAATAATTCATTTTTGGCGCCGCTTCGATCTTTGGGGATTGTCCGAGAAGCCACTGTTTTTTCTTATTGGTTTGCAGTGGTGTTGGGTTTTTTATGTCGTGGCTGGATTTTATGTTTCGGAGCCACTAACAGTGCTTGCCGTCGCGGGGGTGGGCATTTGGATCGGAGTTTGGAGGCTAGTTCAATCTAAACAGAACTTGTGGATTGGTACTGTTTTGTTTTCGCTATTTGGAACACTTGCGATGGGCCTTTCAATTTGGCACGGCCTTGAAGATTGGACTCTTTCTGCATCCGCCAGATTAAAAGATAGTCCGCAGCCATCTTCAGAGCCTCGTATGTATCAGGTATCCAGCAGCCCTGAAGCCACGAGGCTGCAAGAGCGGGGGCACGGAGTTGAATCAAATAAGTCTTGGTCTTATTCGGGCGAGACGGGTCCAGCGATGTGGGGTGTTATGGGCGAAGATTTCAAGCGTTGCGCTGAAGGTGTAAATCAGTCACCGGTTGACGTTCCGCGGCATGCAAATCTAAGCGGCGACTGGGGATCTGCGAAGTGGTCCGCTGAGTCGGGTGAGATCATAAAAGAGGGTGAATCCTTACGAATAGATCTAAATGGAAACAGCGCATTTTTGATACGGGGCCGCACTTATAAATCAAGGCAGCTTTTTATTCACACTCCGAGCGAGCATCACGTGAGTGGTTTGAAATATCCGATGGAAGTTCAACTGACATTGGAGAGTCAGTCGGGCGATGTCACGGCTCTCGCCGCGTTTGTTGAAATTGGTGCTGAGAACGCCGAGTTTCAAAAAATAGTATCAAAAATAAAGCCAGGAACAAATCACAAGCAGCCAATCAATGATCTACAAGTTTCAAGTTTATTTCCTAAGGATATAGCCGCCTATCGTTACAAAGGCTCCATGACGACGCCACCCTGTGCTGAGGGTGTGGCTTGGTCGATATTGAAACGGCCGATAGAACTCTCAGACGCTCAAGTCTCAGCTTTCAGAAAGCTCCTCCCATCTAACGCCAGGCCCATACAGTCAATGGGACAGCGAACATTTGAAGTTAAGTCAACGCCAGTAGCTCACTAGATCGGCTGTCTTAAGCCCCTAATACTGATGATCTCAGGCAATTGAAAATCGTTTCGTGACTTGCAGTTTGTCAGATCTAGTTTAAATGCTCTCAAATCAATTCCTTCTTCACCATCAGGTTTCTGCTCTGATCCATAAAGTGTGTCACCAGCAATTGGGAAGCCGTGTCTCGCCATTTCGTAGCGTAACTGGTGTGACCTGCCAGTAATTGGCTGTAAATGCCAAACGGATTTATTTCCAGATGAATCGGCAACACAGCGCGCCTTGGTGATTGAGGGTTTTCCATGTATTGCTTCGTAGGCTCGTTTTTTTCCTCGCATAAGCCGATTGTGCCAGGTGTGCTCCGCTGACCAGTATTGGACGTCTTGCAAGGCGAGAGGGATCGACAGAGCCTCGTAGGTCTTTATGATTTCATGATTTTCAAACCATAAATTTGCAGCGCGCGACGCCTCCGGGCTTAGGGCAAACAGGAGCAGTCCGCTCGTATCCTCGTCCAGTCTATGGACCGGAAAGATACGACACCCAAGCTCCTCCTGGAGGCTGATACCAGCGACCGGGCGAGGGTCGCTTCGTCCCATCCGGGACGGGACGCTAAGGACAGCTGCAGGCTTATCGATGACCACAAAGTGGAGATTTTTGAAGACAATTGCGAGGTTCATATCGTTATTTCCCGTTTTGACAGCGGCAAGCTCTTTTGCATTAAGTTTGGACAAACTGTCAAATTTTCTGACACCTGGAGACGTTTTTTAGTCCTAAGTCTCTGAATTCTCGTCGGGCATGTGACCTGCATTACGAGTGGCGGTACCCCTATTGGGGTGCTGCACTGTTGTAGCTGTTGTGGACATTGCTGAACCTCTTTGTTGATTTGGAGTCTATTATGTTAAACCCGAGAATTTTTAGTGCCGTGGTGCTCTTGAGTCTTGCCACCGCTGCTTGCGGTAACGCTAGCTTTTTTGGCGGATCGAAAAAGAAGAAAAATAACGCTGCCGTCGAGCAGACAACAACAACGCCCTCTACCGTAACACCAAGTACGGCAGGTCAGCCGCAAATTGGTCCTGCTGACCAAATGATGCAACCTGACGCGAATACGATTATCTACGGTCGCGATAAGGTTTTCCACATTGGCGATAACAAGTATGAAAATACGTCTTGTAAGGAGCAAGTAGCCCAGTTGCCGTTAGAAGGAAATGCATACTTTTTCCAGTTTGAAGTTTTGAGTGACAATACGAGAGTCGACGTTACTGTTGGTAAAATTTGCGGTGTTGACTATACGTCTAACACCTATGAGCTGTATTCCGGTAATTCCCGCGTTCAGGGTCGCTATATTCAGCGTCTTGGAACCACTGTGTCCGGCTCCAGCATGGTTTTGAGAAAAGGTATTTATAACGTGGTTCTATCGTCCGGATTGGGTCGATACAACGGCAGCTCTAAAGCTGACCTTGACGACTACATCGTTGGAAATGTCACAGTCAAAGGTAATCAAGCTGTGAAGCCGATTAAATACGGTGCATATACCAAGTAAAATCCAGATAATAGTTTTCTGGTAACACAAAAAAAGCTACAATACACGGCCTCTTAACGACTCTCTCGTTAAGAGGCTTTTGGTTTTTGCGCAACACAAGGGTTTTAAAAAACGTGCAGGCCGTGTTTGATTCCATAGTGATCGTTGCCCTAGCCGAGATGGGTGATAAGACCCAGCTTCTAAGTTTAATGCTTGTGCTGCGCTATAAGAAGCCTTGGGCGATTATGGCGGGGGTCTTCATAGCGACCGTCGCAAATCACATGATGGCTACATGGGTGGGGGCGTTTGTTGCTGATAAAGTGCCGTCTCTCTATCTTCATTACGCTATTTCGGCCATGTTCATAGGGTTTGGTCTGTGGCTTCTTAAGCCGGATTCGGAAGAGGGGCTCGAAGAGAATATTGGCGCGCACTCGGCATTTGTTGCGGCACTGATCGCATTTTTTATCGCGGAGATGGGAGATAAAACCCAATTGGTGACGGTTGCGTTAGCCGCTAAGTATCAATCTGTTTTACTGGTAACACTTGGCAGTTCATTTGGTATGGTTATTGCGAATGCGTTGAGCATATTTGGCGGCGAACGTCTCATAAAGTTGATACCGATGAATTATGTTCGCTACGGCTCCTGCCTTATTTTTGTGATCTTTGGTATCCTTGCACTCCCGCGCTAACTACTGTAATGGTCTAATAAATCTTGTAATAAGTATGATTATTGTCATAGTCTCAATCCAATTTGCAGATAATTTCAATTGATTATCCAGGCAATACTCCGATTATCATTGAACACTTATCGTGAGTTACCGCGTAACAGGCAGGGTTAGTTTTCGGTATGTATGCTAAGGCGATGCAAAAAGATAAAGCTCCAACGGATTCGGTCTCGCCGATAAGACGAGTCAGGGATAAATCTGGCGACTCGTCCATGCAGGTAAAATCAACATTCGCAGCCCACGATCGTACGCAATTGGAAACAGTGTTCGACTACCCAGTTATTCCCGGTATATCGACTCTCACAAAGAGGCAAAAGTACGTGGTGGAGGCTTGGTTCTTTTATCCTCCGCAGATGGGTGTCTCACCACAGACTTATACTAAAGATAGATTTTACGCCGATCTTCGGCCGCTGGTCCGCTTTAGAGAACCTCGATTTTCTTTTAAAGAGCTTATTGGCCTGAGTGGTAGTCGTTCCCCGATCAAATTTTTAGAGGACTACATTCGTATGGTTGCTGAGGGTCATCCGCCAACCAGCATCCAGCGAGCTATTTCTGAGGCTAGGATTTTTGGGTGCTCATTCGCCAGTTATTTCTTAAAGCGAATGTCCAAACGAACCAAAGCCATAAAGAAGGCGCATCGACGTATTGCAACCGTTTATGACGAGCACGGAGAAGGCGTTAAAATGCTCGAGGATTGTCTGATTGAAACGCGCGAATTAATCAGTAAAACCAACTATATCTTGAAGCAGTGGAGAAAACTGCTGATGGAGGCAGAAACTCTTAACCAAGACTATTTGAAGCCGTTGGTCAATGAACTTCGATTTGTTGACGAGTATTGCACGTATAGACTTCGGGATGGCCTCGCCGGACTGATGAGGGTTGCAACTGATATTGATCCAAGGTTGGTGCCAGAGATTGACTATATTGGTTTTCTTCGCCGATGCGTCGCCATGAATAGGCTTGAGTATTGGTATGCGAAGAAAAAAGACTACTGCTGGATCGATGAGAACAGCACGAATACTGAGATCGAACGATATATGTATCGACGTGGTGTTCTAAAACGTCGAACTTGGGGGGTTTTGTACCTTAGTATTCGAACAAGACCGCTTTTTAGATTGCAGCGCCAACTAGGAGCCATGGTCGCAGCGGGGCTTGCGGCCTTGTGGTGGGTTGTCGCTACATATTTTATCGCGCTTCGAGGCGGAGGTTTTATCGGTGGAAATGGGAGCGTGCAGTCGGATGTTTGGCAGTCGAGTGGTTTTTTTCTCGTGACTGCATTTATGATCGCGTACGTCCTTAAAGACCGTATCAAAGAGAACGGTCGAACACTTTTCTCGGGAAGGATGTTTGGTCGAGTCCCTGACAACAGCGAACAGATACTATATGAACCAGCTACGGAAGCACCTATCGAGGTTGGAAACGTTAACGAGTATACTCGCTTTGTTGACCCAGGAGATCTTCCGCTAGCTGTGAAACAGCTACGAATGGAGTCGTATCAAGACGATTTAGAGGCGGAAGATGCGCCAAAAAATATCATTCACTACCGCAAAGTCGTTGAGCTTTATCCTAAGGCTATTGCTCAGATGGAATATCCAATCAGAGCTGTTCACGATATCCTTCGAATTAACATAGCCGGTTATCTTACCAGACTCGATGATCCACAGGCGGGTACCGATGTCATTAGTACCGATGGGCGCTTGTCGTCTTTGAAGCTTCCAAAGGTTTATCAGATGCATATTGTGCTAAGGCATTCATTGCAACATCGCAGAGACAAAGAAGTCGTCTATGATCATTTCAAGATGGTGCTTAATAAAAAGGGCATTATCAGAATTGAAAGACTTTAGTTTGACTGTTCCTAGAGTTCTAAACCCAAGCCTTGCCGGCTAATTCGCCCGTGGCGATTTTAGCGACAGCGTCATGGGGGTGTAGACTCTCGAAATGGCGTACTTCACATGCAGTTCCCGAAAACGCTGGATCGGATGCAACCACTAGGCTCATCCGCCGAACAGCATCTTCAGAGAACATTAAATTTGCCGCATTTAGACGTGCAAACTCTTGCTCGTCTTCGCGCTTGACAGCCGATTGTACGGGAGTGCCAAGAGCAATCTCTAATTTGTCGATGGTCGAGGTGAGAAACCTTAGATCGGTTGGACTATGATTGAGGAGAACTCGAACGTGGCCTTCGCTTCGTTGTCCGTGAGGAGTCCCTGCTATGGAGGTTTCCTCTCCAAGCCAAGCTAAGACATCAGCGCGGCTGATCGTCTTATCGGGTGAGAATGACTCAGCAAACTTATTTTGAATAAGTTGACGAGCAAGAGCCGCCGAGCAAGGACACGTGCTTGAATAGCGCACGGTCATCTCGGCGCCGTGCTGGGTTTGACCATGAGATACAGTGGTCCACAGACTAACGGGATAAGCTCTCCATCCTTTGTTTGAGCTACGAAGTGAAGAACGCTGCATCATGATTTCAAAACTAACCTTAATATGTGCAGATGCGCTAATACCGTCGTGACTTTTTAGAAATTCCTTGGCGATTTTTTCGAGTAGGGCTGGTGAGATGGGCTCCGTTGCCAGGGACTCGGTTAGTGCGATAAATAAGCGAGACATGTGAATGCCTTTTTGAGCCTCATCAAGACTCACAAATGCATCTGCCTTGCCCGACGTTAATTGCCTCGGTTGGCCCTCAACCGATATAGTCACCGGACACTCAATATCACTCATGCCAACCCGGTCCAGCCGCCTGGCATCGTTGATTTTTGTTTTGGCTACGTCTAACTCTTCAAAATATCGGGACATAAATTAAGCCGTGGATTCCCATTAAAATCGAATTATTTCCACTTTTTGGCGGGCCCGTTTTAACAGAGAATTGAATTTCATTGAACCTGAATCTATAGTACCGTTCAGTCAGGCCTCCAGTGATTGCCCTACAGGCCCATAGGTGGAACCTAACCATGCGCTATCACAAGATAAAGTCTGAATTGGCTCCGCGTTTTATCATGCGAAATGTGTCCCTGTGGAACAGTGACGGCGTCGATCAAGGGGTCGATCTTGCGGTAAAAGACGGGGTTGTCTTAGAGATTGCTCGAAACCTTCGGAGCGAGGATTACGCCGACTTTCGTGAAATCAAGGGTGATGGACTGGTACTTTTGCCCGCGGGAGTGGACGCTCAAGTGCACTTGCGAGTCCCTGGCCAGCACCAAAAAGAAACGGCCTCCTCCGGTGCGTGGGCTGCTGTGGCTGGGGGCGTCGGGGCCATATTGACCATGCCCAACACGAAGCCCGTCATCGACAATATTGAAACGCTACGCAGCGCAAAGCTCGAGGTTGCTGGTGCTGAGGCTGAAACGGGAGTGAAGGTTTTTTTCTCGGCGGCGATGACACTTGGTCAAAAGGGTCGAGACTGTGTCGACTTTAAAAAACTAGCGACTGAGGGCGTTCTGGCTTTTACCGATGATGGCGTAGGCGTAGCTGATGACGCGGTGATGCGCCGGGTTTTTGAAGGTGCCGCGAAAACTGGTCTGCCTATTCTTCAGCACGCCGAAGTTCCAGGGCATGGAGGGGTTTTAGCTGAAGGGCCTGTCCAGCGGCTATTGGGTGGGACGGCTTATCCGTCATCGGCAGAGATTGATATGGTGGAGCGAGATCTTCGGCTCATGCAGGGGGTTCCGGGGGCTAGATATCACGTCCTTCACGTGAGCGCTGCAGAAACGATTCAACTAGTTAAGTCTGCAAAAGACAAAGGTTTGCAGGTAACTTGTGAGGTCAGTCCCCATCATTTATTTTTCTCCTCAGATGATATTCAGTCAGGTAACTCATCCTTCAAAATGAATCCCCCGTTGAGATCGCGTCTGGACAAAGAAGCTTTAATATCAGGCTTGAAAGCTGGCGACTGTGATTTTATGGCTACGGATCATGCACCGCATGAGAGTGAAGTTAAAACGGAGAATTTTAAAACCAGTGCCTTTGGAACGACCGGTCTCGAGACATCGTTACGGGTTTTGATCGGGCTCTGGCGCCAAAAACACCTGTCTATCGAGAGACTTGTGGAGGTGTGGTCAAAAAATCCAGCCAAGTTTCTAGGTGTTGATGCTGAGTTCGGTAAGATCGCAAAGGGCCGCCCATTTAATGCCGTGCTCTGTGACGTGAAGGCTGAGGAGAGTGTATTGAGTGAGGCTGATTTTGTTGGCCTTTCGCGTAACAGTTGTTTTATTGGTTCCAAACTTCCTGGCAAGGTGATCATGACTGTCCTGGGCGACAAAATTCACTATTTGTCCTAGGTTTTATAAAAAGTTAGTCAATGATGGATATCAATCAAAAAAAAGAAAAAATTCTGTCAGCTCTTCGTGACATTCAGTCAACTGAGGATCGATACAAGTTTATTATCGAGATGGGGCGTAAATTGCCGTCACTTACCGATGATCAGCGAAGCGACAAGTTTTTGATTCAAGGGTGTATGTCGCGAGCTTGGCTTACTCCTGAGTCCGTCGACGGTAAGCTTTACTTTCATGTGGACTCCGAGGCTGCGATAGTCAAGGGGATTATGGCCATTCTCGTGGCTGTTTATAGTGGAAATAAGCCTGAAGATAATCTAACCCTGCCGCCAGATTTTTTAAAAGAGGGTGGTATTACCGAACATCTTTCCATGAACAGGCGTAGTGGCCTATCCAGCGTTGTAAAGCAAATGATGCTCTATTCGATGGTGTTTAAAAATCTGACTGTAAAATAAAATTAATCGAATATACGGTAAATATTACCTGATACGAAATCATTCTCCACGATGTTTACCAAGAAGTAATTGTCGTGAATCCAGCTTAAAAGCTTCCATGAGTCGGACTTTTTGTCATACAAAGATCGCCATTCCTCAAGCCAAAGACTAAATGCCTCATCCTTCCAAATTCTGAAGCTTTTGGCGTCGACGACCGTTGGCTGAATGATCTCTCTGCCGGGAAAAACTCCCCACGTCACGGCTGTTACGGCGTTTTCATCAAGGGTTGAAAACGCTTCGCCACGACGATTTATCGCGTGAAGGCTAATGGTTGGATGGCCTGACAACTTTTGCTTGAGTTGATCGAGTTTTTCGCGAGATGTAAAAAATTCAACGTATGCCTTCTGAAATACGATGCCACCTGGCCCACCCCAACCGACGTCCGGGGAGTCACTGGCGGCACCGTTGATCTGGGGTTGACTGTTAACTGTTAAATAGCCATTTCTATTTAGCTTAACGATCTCGTCAACGATTCGTCCGGTTTCTATTTGGATAGGTATTTCACACCAAGGTAGCCATTTTATTTGACCCTCGCAGAATTTAACGAACACATCTGAGACGTCGACCTCACTCTGAGGCGATCCGAGGATTTTTAAACGATTTTGACGCACGGTTGGATCGATCGTACGACGGAAAATATAATAGTCATTCAATGAGCCAAATGTGGGAGAAAAATTGTCCCCCCATCGGCCGTTGGGGAAGTCGTCCCAGCTCATCGTGCGTGCTAGATAGCTTTTGGGTCGGTTACTCCAAAATATCGGGCGCACTTCCTCACTTTTTCGATTTTCGACAGTCGAGGCCCGCCATGGCATGGCACGTCTGGTGCGACAGTCCTCAAGTAGACTTAGTTTCTGAAGAACCTCCGTGACAGAGGATTCGAGATTCAACGTGTAAAAATGAAGACCAGGCGCACCGATTTCGAAAAGTTCAGTGCACATCTTGGCGCAAAGTTCGACGCCGAATGCTCGGACCTTTGCATCGTCAGACTTGATAGGATCAAGGGACATCTTGATCCACTGGGGAACTTTGATTCCTGTGAATTCTGTGAATTTTTGAAATCTATCAAAGGATATGATTGGTAAAATACCTGGGATGATGGGGCAGCTGATGCCCTCATTTGCACAGAGAAGCAGGAAATCTCTGTATTCGTCTAGATCAAAAAACAATTGCGTGACAACAAAGTCGGCACCAGCGTCGACTTTTTGCTTAAGAAACCTGACGCAATCTCTTTTTGAGGCCGATTCGGGATGCCCTTCTGGGTATCCTCCCACTCCGATTCCGAACGTGTCACCGTAGTTCGTTTTGATCCATTTAATAAGTTCGATGCTGGAGTTCAGAAAAGATGATGGTATGTCATCGACGCTGTCAGTGTCGCTGCGAGGCGTGTCCCCCCGCAGGGCCATGATGTTACGAATGCCGCATGCTTTTGCTTTATCAAGTGCATGCCGAAGTCTCTCCTCGCTCATTCCCGCACAAGTGATATGCATCATCACATCAAGACCAAAGTAGGTTTGAGCATCTTGGCTGAGCTGAAGAGTGGTGTCAGATGTGCTGCCGCCCGCACCCCACGTGATATCTATGAAACAAGGTTCAAGGCCCGCCATGCGGTCTAATCGCGAGTACAGATTGTGAAGGCCTGATTCTGTTTTCGGGGGAAAATATTCGAAGGAGAAGAAAGGCTTACCTAGCCTTTGGTAGTCTTTAATTTTTTCGATAATTCGCATAAGCTTCGCTGCACAAGTAGTTCAGGCCCCGATGGGGGTATTCTCTAAAAGCCCGACAGTATTGCAGAATTTTTAATCACCTGCAAACTTTAAATAGTTTCAGCTTATCAATAAGTTATGGAATCTTGACATCCGCTGTTTCGGATACATGATCCCTCTGCAGGGCTTTTTGGGGTTGGATTCACCGACCTCCTGTCCTGCGTTGGGGGTGCTCGAATATGGACAAACAAAGTGAGTTACCTGTAACTGGTCTTCCTGTGGTGGTGACCAGGAATTTTGTTCTTTATCCCGATAGAACGGTGCCTTTGGTGATTAATAGGCCGCAAAGCATTGCGGCCATCGAGGAGTCGTTATCAAATCACGCCGGTCGGGTTCTAGTCGTGGCTCAGCGAAAGGAAACGGGGGATGGATCCAAGATCATTCCCGACGATCCCTATATGGTCGGCGTTACTGCAAAAATTGATCGGAAGATCGGTGATAGCAAACGGGGTTTCCAATTGATCGTATCTGGTCTTGAGCGCGTGCGAATCAATATTATTTTGAACGAGGCGCCTTATTTGTGGGCTACGTACGAGGAAGAGCCTGTTCATCGCGATTGTGACGAAGCAACATCTAAAGCGCTTCTTTCCAATGCCCGCATGCTTGGCAAGGAGATCTTAGCTCTTTTGCCGGGTGATACGTCACAGCTTGAAGTGATGCTCGATGCCGTCGATGATTTGGGAGCGTTCTTGCCGATTGTGGCGGAAAATCTTGACGTACCGATTGCTAAGAAACAAGAAATTTTGGAGCTGATGAGCCTCAAAGCCAAGACGTTAATGGTTCTCGAGTTGATGGCCGAGCAGAAAAAGACGCTAGAGATCCAAGTGGATGTTCGAAATAAGCTGACCGAGAAGATGGGTAAGCATCAACGAGAGGTTATACTTCGTGAGCAGATTCGTACCATTCGCGACGAGCTTGGCGAGACAAAGTCAGTGACGGACGAAGATTACGTGAGACGTATTAACGAGGGTAACCTACCGGATTCCGTTCGGGTGGTTGCTTTAGAGGAGGCCAAAAGGCTTGAGGCTATTGGGTCGTCAAGCCCCGAGACCCATGTGATTAGAAATTATCTTGATTTGATTTTGGCTCTGCCGTGGAACACGGCTACCGAGGATCAACTCGACCTCGAGCATGCCAGAAATGTCTTGAACTCAGACCATTTTGGACTCGAGAAAATCAAAAAAAGAATCATTCAACATCTTGCAGTTATGAAACTGAAGAAGGACAAACGCGGCTCAATTTTATTGTTTGTGGGTCCTCCAGGTGTCGGTAAGACAAGTCTGGGTGAAAGTATTGCTAGAGCCCTTGGGCGAAAATTTGCTCGGGTAGCTTTGGGCGGTGTGCGCGATGACGCAGAAATTCGTGGTCACAGAAAAACTTATATTGGTGCAATGCCAGGCCGTATAATCCAGTCTATAAAAAGGGTGGGCGTTAAGAATCCCGTCTTTCTGCTGGACGAAGTTGATAAGCTTGGTCGTGGTTATACGGGTGATCCTGCCTCAGCACTTTTGGAGGTTTTAGATCCAGAACAGAATAAAGAGTTTACCGATCATTATCTTGACGTTCCATTTGACCTTGGGCAGGTGTTTTTTATCGCAACCGCTAACTCGCTTGATACGATTCCAGGCCCTCTCCTCGATAGGATGGAAGTTATTGACCTCTCTGGTTACGTGACTGAGGAGAAGCTGGCTATTGCAAAGACGTATCTAGTGCCGAAGCAGCTTTCAGAGCATGGTTTGACGGCTGAGCAGGTTACCATAACCGATTCAGCATTGCTCAAAGTTATACAAGAATACACGCGGGAAGCGGGTGTTCGAAACCTTCAGCGCCAGATTCAAACGATTTGCAGATACTGTGCGGAAAAAATTGCTGAGGGGACGTTTTTATCTCTTACCATTTCAGCAGATCAATTAGGTGACGCGCTTGGCCCAGAGAAATACTCTTTCGAGGAGACAAATCGCATGGTGCCCGCGGGAGTTGTGACCGGCTTGGCATGGACGCCTGTGGGTGGTGACGTCTTGTTCGTTGAAGCGACACAGATGCCCGGCACCGGTCGGCTTATTTTGACTGGGCAGCTAGGTGACGTCATGAAAGAGTCGGCCCAGATTGCAGTCAGCCTTGTTAGAAGTCATTTGTCTGGATTTTTGAAAGTGAGTGATTTCGATAAGCGTGACCTTCATATTCACGTGCCGTCTGGAGCCATTCCAAAAGATGGTCCAAGTGCCGGTGTGACCATGTTAACGGCAATTGCCTCGTTATTCACGGGGCTGCGGGTTAGTCCAAAATTGGCGATGACCGGCGAGATAACACTACGGGGTATTGTCACGCCAGTTGGTGGCATTAAGGAAAAGCTTCTGGCGGCTCATCGCTCTGGGGTGGAGCATGTGTTGGTACCAAAGCGTAATGAGAAAGATCTCGGTGACGTTCCCAAAGAAGTTATGTCGCAGTTAAAAGTGACGCTAGTTGATCATATGAATGAGGTTCTCGAAATAGCTCTGGGAATTCACGATGCTTTTTTACCGGTTACGAATATTGCCGCACTTCCAGGTGTCATAACACAAGTGCATAGTTAAACTTTATTTATATTTTGTCGTCGGGAAAGTGGCACCGGATAAGGTTTGGGCCTTTTTCCTTCAAGTCGGGCAGTTTTCCTGCGCAAGGTGACGCGTCTTTTCCGGTCGTGTCCATTTTCTTTTTTAGAGGACAGCGAGGATGAAATTGGCATCCACTCGGCGGATTCATCGGCGATGGGACGTCACCCATCAAGGGTTCAGGAAGAGTAGCACCTTTTTTGATCTGCGGCACACTGCCTAAGAGCTTTTGTGTGTAAGGGTGACGGGGGTTCGTCAGGATGTCGTCTGCAGCGCCGTACTCTAGAATTTTTCCAAGATACATAACCGCCACATGATCAGCGACGTATCGTACAACACCTAAATTGTGGGTGATAAAAATGTATGCCAGTTGATACTTGGCTTGAATATCCTGTAGTAGATTTAGAACCTGCGCCTGTATTGAGACATCGAGTGCACTGGTGGCTTCATCGAGAACCAATATTTTTGGTCTTAAAACGATAGCTCGGGCTATCGCGATTCTTTGGCGTTGGCCACCACTGAACTCGTGGGGGTATCTAAATCGAGATTCAGCGTTGAGCCCAACCTCCTGGAGAACATCTGAAATTCTCTGATCGCGCTCCTCTGCAGAAAGCTTTTTTTCGTGGATCTGCAGACCCTCGTCAATGATTTCGCGAACTGAAAATCTGGGGTTAAGTGATGCAAAAGGGTCTTGGAATATAATCTGCATTTGCCTTCGCATCAGTTGCAGCTCACGTCGATTGGCTTCGAGGATGTTGGTGGGTTCGCCGTTTAGATGGGCCCTGCCGCTCGTGGCTTTAACTAGTCTAAGAATCGACTGACCAAGGGTGGACTTTCCGCATCCGGATTCTCCGACGATCGCTAAAGTCTGTCCTGGATGGACCGTTAAGCTGATGTCATCGACGGCCTTCACGTTTGCTACCGTGCGTCGTAGGATTCCGGCTTGCACGGGAAACCATGTCTTAAGATCTTTAACTTCTAAGATGGGCGCCTGACCGGCTGGGGTAGATTTGTTCGCCAAGAGCGTCTTTTTCTCGCTAGTAACTCTGCGCCTGGTTAACGGATTAGATTGATCAAACAAGTAGCAGGCGACATCGTGACCATCCGCACTGAAAATAACTGGGTGTTCTCCGGATCGGCACCGATCTGTTACGTGTTCACAACGGTCAGCGAAGCGGCATCCCGGAAACGATGTGGTTGCCGGCTGGACCTGCCCTTCGATAGCCGCCAGTTTCTGTTTGGGTTTATCAACGGCGGGCACTGCAGCGATAAGTTTTTCCGTATATGGATGCTTTGGTGAGAATAGGACCTTATCGACGGTTCCTTTTTCTATCATCCTGCCAGAGTACATGACCATCACGTCGTCAGCGATTTCGTTGACGACGCCAAGGTCATGGGTGATGAGAATAGTGGCCATACCCATGGATTTTTGAAGGTCTTTAATAATGCGGAGGATTTGTGCTTGAACGGTTACGTCCAGTGCAGTCGTAGGTTCGTCAGCGATGAGTATATCCGGTTTACATGAAAGAGCCATGGCAATCGCAACGCGCTGCCGCATCCCGCCAGAAAGTGTGTGAGGCCAGGTATCCATGACGCGGTCGGGAGCTGGTACACCCAATTGTTCAAGAAGTTCCAAAGCTCGCCTGCGAGCAGCATCTGGGGACGCTTTTAAGTGTTTTATCATGGGCTCAGCGATCTGATCTGCGATTTTCATGACAGGGTTTAAAGCGGCCATAGGCTCTTGGAATATCATTGCGATATGGCGACCCCGGACCGCCTGCATTTCCGCCTCGGAAAATGTTAGAAGGTCCTGGTTTCGAAATAAGATTTGGCCCGTTGGATGCGAAACTCCGGAGCGCCTGAACAGTCGCATCACGCTTGTTGCGAGGACAGTTTTTCCACAGCCGGATTCGCCAACAATAGCTAGCGTTTTACCCTTGTCGATCATGAATGATACACCGTCGACTGCTTTTGCAGTGGCATCACTGGTCTGGAACCAAGTCTTGAGGTTATTTACGTGGAGTACTGTCATAGAGTTCTCAATGAATGATCAAGTGTTTCGTCGGGGATCTAGTGTATCTAAAACCGTAAAGCCTATGTTGGTCACTAAAAGAGTCAACAGCAGTAGTGTCCCGCCTGTAAAGGCCAATAGCCACCATGCCTCAAGATGTGATTGGGCTTGTTTAAAAAGTTCTCCAAGACTTGGAGTCGGGCTTTGAACGCCAAATCCAAGATAGTCGAGAGAGACTAACGCTTCTATGGTTCCAATGACCGCAAAAGGAAGTCTTATAATGATATTTGTCAGAGAATTGGGCAAAATATGGCGTAGCATGATGCCTACTTCGGAGACGCCTAGAGCTTTGGCCGCTTTGACATAGTCAAGGTTTCGCGCTTTAAAGAAATCCACTCGTACATACTCTTGGACCCTGGTCCAATTAAATAGAGCAAGTAGAATCAAGAGGACTCCCAAGCCTGGTTCGAGTATTGATGCCAAGATAATCAACATATAAAGGTAAGGCATAGAGTCCCAGATCTCGATGAGACGTTGCATCGTCAAGTCGACTAGTCCACCGAAGTAACCTTGAATCGCTCCAATAATGACACCGATCAGCGTATAGATCAGAACTCCAGCGACACCAAAGCCTACAGAAACTCTAATACCGTAGAGTAGTCGCGCAAAAACATCTCGTCCGCGATCATCAGTGCCAAAATAGTTATAAATGGACGGCGGGCTTGGATGCTGTAAGTTTGGATTTTGATTGATGGTCTTGTAGCTCCATCGATTCATCGGCCAGATGGCCCAGTTTTCCCCTGATGAAATCGCCTGCATGGTATCAGGATCGTGATAGTCGGCCTCGGTGTCGAAAATGCCGCCCAAGTCTTTATCAGTGTAAGTTTTAATAAGTGGCACGAACCACTCTTTATTGTATCGAATCAAAATAGGTTTATCGTTTGAGATGAGTTCAGCTCCCGTCGACATAACGACAAGAACTGACAAAAGAATAAAGCTATAGAAACCGAGACGGCGTCTTTTGAAGGCTACTAGTTTTCGCCAAGTCTCAGGAGAGATTTTTGATTTCGGTAATTTTTTTACCATTCAACTTTCTTGTTTCTAGTCCAGACTAATTCTAGGGTCTACCAAGACCAAGATCAGATCGGAGATGATTTTTAAAGCGAGCCCCAGAAGTGACGTTATAAAAAGCATACCCATGACGACCGGATAATCGCGTCGAGTGGTAGCCTCCCAGGTAAGAAGGCCGATGCCGTCTAGGGAAAAAATTTGCTCGACGAAGATACTTCCTGCAAAAAAAACGCTGAAACATGCCGCGGGCAATCCTGCAATAACAAGGATCATGGCATTCCTGAAAACATGCCTATAAAGAATAGTTTGTTCACTAGCTCCCTTAGCCATTGCTGTTTGAACATAAAGCTGTTGGAGTTCGTCAAGAAACCAATTCCTGGTTAGTAGTGTGAGTCCAGCGAATCCTGCAAATGTGTAGGTGAATACGGGAAGAACCATGTGCCAAAGATAGTCTTTAATTTTCCCAAGAGTGCTTAAAGACTCAAAGTCATCACTGGTAAGGCCTCGAAGTGGAAACCACTGCAAAAAAGATCCTCCACCAAACAGTACGAGCAGCAAAATACCCATGACAAAACTAGGGATGCTACTAGAAACCATCAGGGCGATCGTCGTCGAAGTATCAAACCGACTCCAAGGTCTTCGGGCCTGAGCGATGCCGAGCGGTATGCAAATTAAGTACGTCAATAATAGACTTGGAATGCCAAGCGTCAAGGATACCGGCAGCCGTTTCTTGATTAAATCGAGGACGTTTTCATGGTAGTTAAATGATTCTCCAAATTGAAACGAGAAAAGACTTTTGACCGTGCTGATAAGTCGCTCTCCGACCGGCTTATCATAGCCATAGAGTTTTTTTAGTTCTTCCATTTGTTCGGGTCGAAGGACGTTTTTTGATGAGCCTGTGCTCCCAGACTCGGTAGAATGACTCCCTCGCAAAGCTCTAACTGCGAGCTCAACGGGCCCGCCCGGACACAGCTGCATGACTCCAAAGCAG
>JBEIGW010000032.1:0-16791 GCA_040381655.1 Deltaproteobacteria bacterium | reverse complement strand
GTTAACCCAAAGTCGGTACCGTAATCCCGGCCAGATCGCACCTCAATCTGATGTCTTGAAAGCCCAATCGTCGTATAAACCGTCAGCATCTTTAGAACCGAGTAACTAATGATGCCGTCAGCCCCTATAGCGCTTGCGTCCGTGGTCGCAAGTCCCATTAGCCGACTTAAGCTACCGCGAATACCAACAGCCGGCATTCCTAAACCTTCTATAGCAGTCCACTGTATATAGCCCGATATCAACCTCGCTTTTGTAGCAACCTCTTGCCCTAGAACTAAACCCACATCAAGGGACGCTGGCAGGCCTTTATGCACATAGAGACGAGGAATAGCCATTCGGTTACGATCAGCCTGAGTGTGGGAGTTGTCTTGCGTTGGGCTTCGCCAGTGTTCACGTAAAATATCTGAATCAACTCCATGATGGTAGACCCCAAACCCCAAACCCAAACTGAGCCCCATCGTTCCACGGCTGCCGGCATGCTCAAGAGGCGAACTGTTATTAAGGCGAATGAGAAAATTCAGATAATCACGCGTAGCTGTAGGGTCAACGTCCGCAAAAGCTACCGGTGACATCATGAGAAATACAGTCATTAAAAATTTCACGGTGGACGCACGGGCAAAAAACATGTTTCTATCCTCACTGCCGACGTTGGACAGCACGACGGCGCATATTGACTGACTCATAGCCTTGTACCCAAACCCGAATCGGGCAGGATGTCGACTAATTAGATGCAGATTAATCTTATCGACCATTATGACAGCTTTAGCTTCAACCTTCTAGAGTGGCTACGAGATGCGGGTAAGGGTATCGTGACGCTAAACCGAATCTGCTATGACGATGTCACAGCCATTACTAACCTAGCCGAAAAACTTACGCCGATTGTGATTTCACCAGGCCCGGGAAAGCCCAGTGACTATCCGAGTACCAGACAATTACTTGAGAAAGCTATGGGTAAAGTTCCCGTGCTTGGCGTGTGTCTTGGACATCAAATGATTGGGGAAGTTGCCGGCGGCACAATCCAAAAGGCAAAAGACCCCTGGCATGGGACGACATTTAATGTCACCGTGAAAGAAGCAAACTGGATGACCGAAGGTTTGCCCAAGAAATTCACGACAGTGTCCTATAACTCTCTAGTCGTAGACTTGAAGATTTCAAATAAAAACGAATGGCAGATTTTAGCCGAAGACGAACACGGGCAAGCCATGATGCTGTCACACACAAAGCTACCGATAGGATCCGTACAATTCCATCCGGAATCATTTGCGTCTGATGACTTGTCTGTTATCGCAAGAAACTTTTTTAGTGTTTGCAGATAATCCTGTGAAAAATGCTCAGCTAGCAGCCTGTTTGATAATCCCGACAATCTTTGAACAGGTCGACTCTGCCTTGGCTTCAGCCTGACGCGCAATCAGTTTGTCTGAGTTAGCTCTGAGATCGTTAATGGCAACCTCTAGAGCCTCTGGAGTCATCTTGGTCTCAGAAAGAGTTAAAGCCCAACCTTTCTGCGTAAAACTCCTGGCATTAAGAATTTGGTCGCCTCGACTACCAACTTCTAATGGGACAAGCAGCATGGGTTTCTTGAGAGCAAGAATTTCAAAAATGCTATTTGCACCGGCGCGACTAACGACAAGATCGGTGGCAGCAAAAATATGTTTCAAGTCATCACCAAGAAATTCAAAACCTTTATAACCAGCTCCCTCATATCCGATAGACTTGCCTTTACCCGTGAGATGGGCCACGTTCAGGTCGCCCGTGATCCGAGGTAGAATGGTTTTCAAAGCATCATTTATTCGCTGGGCTCCTTGGCTTCCACCCATCACTAGTAAGATCGGCTTCTTGTCATTAAAGCCACAAATAGATCGACCCTTCTCGGCGTTACCTCCAAAAAGATCCTGGCGCACAGGAGTGCCTACCATTTCTGAACGGTGTGCCGGTAAAAACTTACCAGTCTCTGGAAACGTATAGAGGATCTTCCTGGAAAACGGAGCAATTATCTTATTTGCTAGACCTGGGGAGACGTCAGACTCGTGAGTCACGACTGGTATGCGGCAAAACCAAGCGGCCAACGTTACCGGCACAGCAACAAAACCACCCTTACTGAAAACAACGTTTGGGCGAAGCTTCAACATCAGCATGAATGCTTGGAAAAATCCCAAAACAATACGACCAATATCCAAAAAATTCTGGATACTAAAATACCGCCTGAGTTTCCCTGTAGATATTTCAAAAAAAGGCAAACCTGCAGCGTGTGCCAGTCCCTTTTCAACACCGCCGGAACCCACATAAGACACGTCAAATCCTGCCGCACGAAGTTCTGGCAGAAGCGCCAAGTTCGGCATCACATGCCCAGCCGTCCCCCCGCCAGTCAACACAACTTTCAAACTCATTTTTTAATCCTTACGATTACGAACCATCGATACTAAACTTGGAAGTTGTTTTGACAGAGGGTAGTGCTTCTGAATCGCGCTGATAATCTCACTTCGCTCACCAACGAAAGCCTCCATGCGCCCACTCGCTAAACTGCTAATTTTAGCAACCCTTTCCTCACTACTCGGATCTGCAAAGGCCACCTTTAGGGTCCCATCACTCTTTACTTCAAACGGAAAAACCGAATAATCCAGTGCTGTTTCGTATGGAATGAATTCAAAAACGTCTTTTTCAACAGCCAGCATGCGAACGCGATGCAGACGCGGAAGCTTCAGATCTTCCGATAGGATGTCAGCCATCCTGCTTTCTTCAACTAGATGGGTCTCGATCACCGCACGGAAAGCATCAAGCCCCCAGCGCTCCATAAAGCCGACTGCTACTTGTTGAGTCGAGGACGAGAGGATACCTCTTGCCCTTAATATATCTAAAACTCGATCTTGTCGTTCAGCCGCCATGATCAATATTCCAAATTACGTTATAGTCATTTATACCAGTAAGCCTCATATTTAATCCACTCTTTGAGTTCTCACGACACAAGTGTACAACTCGCTGGAAAAACCCCAAAAAGCCACCCCACTTAAACTCTGCGCAGCTAAGCCCCCTTCCGAAGCCAGTTCCGTTACCGGGTGTGGCGTATGGCATATCGATCTTAACAAATCGCCCGCCATCTCTGCCGGTCATTTGTAGTTGTTGTCCATTATCAAGCGATACATGAAGCCAGCGCATCCAAGATGCTGGCCAAACCCCAGCTAAAATGCAACCGATCTCACTGATCTTCAACGGGATATCATACCCCTCGACCTGCAACAGACCATCCTTGCTCTCACTTATGCGGATGTAATCCGGCGGCTGCAAATTCCACCGGCCTTCCGCTCGTTTAACATCAAAAATGGTTTCGCCTAGTGGCGTGTTGACCTGGAGGTTCATGTCATCTGCATTCAAGATGGACCAAACAACCGCCGATACGAACACTCGTGCTCCGTTTTTTTCGATTTCAAGCTTGGCTTCAGCTTCGGATGGGAAACAGCTTCTAAACGCGGGCTGTAATATGACTGGTATGGCGGCAGGCTCGCGAATACTCTTCGCAGTTTGGCAGGACGATGTCATAGCAGCTAGGAAAACCAAGCATTGCACAAAATCTGTCAGACGACGTCGTCCATTGATGCACAACAAATCAACCCCCGGACAATTCTTTCGAAAGTGATTCGTATTTCTTTTTTATGCGTTCCTCATCACGTGGGTCATTTTTAAGTCGCAAAGCCTCCCTGTACTTGACGAGCGCCTTCTGTTTGTCTCCCAAAGCAATCAACGCATCCCCGATATGCTCCCATATGACACCCTCATCTTTTTCGAGGGCCACCGCACGCTCTAGAGTTTCTAGTGCTCGATGATATTGCTTTTTTTGGAAGTACACCCACCCCAAGGAATCCAAATAACCGCCGTTATCAGGTTGTATCTTCAGGGCTCTTTGAATCAATTCTTCCGCCTCATCCAGATTTACTCCCTGCTCTGCAAACATGTACCCCAGAAAGTTTAGAGCTGCAGCATTATTGGGATCTCGAGTAACCAACTCTCTAAACACAGACTCAGCAGAGCGTTTATCACCAGTGCGCTCAAAATAAGCGCCTTTACCAAAGAGTAATTTAATATCCCCCGGGAACCTTATTAAACCACTATCAATGGCTGCAAGAGCTTCAGTAAATCGGTTTTCATCGGCAAGAAGTTCACCCCACAACAAGTATACAGAAACATCAGAATCCTTTCGACTTGATAGAAGACGAAGTAGTGCAACGGCGCCGTTGAGATCTCCATCCTCTTTGAGCATGACGGCCTGCTGCTTCATGGAATCCGATTTTAGCGGGGACTCATTTTGGATTCTTTCGAAACGTCCACTTGCTTCTTTTCGTCGATTGGCTTTGGCAAGAGCTATACCTGCCATGAACGATACACGATCAGAATCGGGTAATTCACGCTCTAACGCCAGGATAACTTTAAGAGCGTCATCGAAACGCTGCATTTCCCACAAAATGATGACTTTCTGCATTTTGAGGCCTGGTACTTCATCGGAGCTGTTCTCGATCATGTCATCGACAAGACTTAATGCGTTCGACAGATTGCCAAGATCTTTATAAAGTGCCACCATGCGTTGAACTAAATCCGTGTTGCCAGGATTGAATCTATACAGCTGCTCGTAGAGTTTTACAGCTTCTTTTCCCCTGTTATTAAGATCAAGTGTCAAAGCATAAATCAATGCAAGTTCAGGATTATTTTCTTGCAGCTCCCATGCTTTTCTTGCCGGGTCGACAGCTTCTTTAACTCTTTTTGCTCCCACAAGTAGACGACTCAGCAGACTCCAACTCTGAGAGCTTTGAGGTATGTTTTTTGTCATTCTGTACGCAACATCAATGGCAGATTTCGTCTGACCAGAGATTTGGAGACACTTTATTAAGCTGTTGTAAGCATCCTCAAGCTTTGGATCTAGCTCAATGGCCCTGCGGAGCTGCAGCTCGCTTTCCCGATAATCCTGCTTAAAAATCAAAGCCTGTCCAAACAACAACCTAAGATTCGCGTCCAAGGGATAAAGTAGCGACATCCGTCGCGCCTCTGTTAATCCCTCGTCACTTTTGGGATCCGTGATAATTTTGGTTCTCACAAGCTGTGATCCTGTGAAAGCATTCGGATCCAGATTGTAGGACATCTCAAAATGACTCTCGGCTGCGGCAGAGTCACCTCGAAGAAACTTATTTTGAGCGACAAGATACTGATACATGGCATTGGCCCGTCGATTCGCAGGCGACCACATAGCCGCAGCATCACCCAGCACATCTGCTCCCGAATCCTCATCATTATCTTTGGGTACATCCTGACCTGATGCTGCCGAACTTTGTGAGTCGCGAAGGGCTTCAGCCCCTTTTTTGGGAGCAACTGTACGACAAGCCATGAATCCAGTTACGGATAAGCAGGTCAGAAAATATAATGTTTTTGAACAAAGCATCATCGACAGGGACCTTGCCGAAAAAAGATCTAATAATTCATAACCAATTAGAATACAGGGTTAAATTATACCCGCTTCTTTGCCGATCAAGCAAAGCCGTTGTGCTCAAATCATCACCATAAAATATTCTCGTCAATGTCAATCCCTCGGCTGGCGCTGTAGCGGGTGCTTTTGTTCTATCCCTAGCCGCCAAGATGACTTTGATGTCAGAATGAGCGATCTTGCCGCGCCCTACTGACACAAAGGCGCCCACCAAATTCCTAACCATCTGCTTCAAAAAACCATCGCCCAAAAATAAAATTTCTATCATCGGTCCACGTTCAATAAACTGGATCTCTCGGACCCGCCTCACCTTGCTTTTTGCCGTACTATCGGTGGCGCAGAAACTTGTGAAATCATGCTCACCTATAACGTGAGACGCAGAATGACGCATCGCATCCAAGTTAAGGTCTCCGGTTAAACTCCAGGACAGGTGACTATAAAAAGGTGATTCACCTTGTGACCGCCAAATCCAGTATCGATAAACTTTACCCGTACAATTGAAGATCGGATGGAAATTATCCGAAACAGTCTGAGCATTCATAACGCGAATGTCTTTTGGCAGAAGAGCATTCAATCCCTTCACAAGCCGCCAAATGTCTAAGTCTCTTACTGATCTAAAGGTGACAACTTGATGCTCGGCATGAACCCCTGTATCAGTGCGACTAGCCGCTGTGATTCTTATGGGGTGTCGACAAAATATTGCTAACACCTTCTCGATATGGTCTTGAATGGTTTGACCATTAGGTTGGCTCTGGAACCCCTGGTAAGCGGTCCCCTGATAACAAAGATCCAACCTATACAGGGCTTGAGTCGAAATCTCTACACCCTCTGAGTGATCATTCACTTGCGACTCAAAATCACTTGAAGGCTTCAAACGTAAATCCTAGACCAACCACGTTTCGTCCAAAGTTCAAACCTTCTTTTGATGTGGCCTTAACCGTCTCTACAAATCCTGATAGGTATACATATCCAATGCCCATAGTTTCTATCATGGATCTGACTGTTCTCTCGTCAAGAGGATTCAAAAGCAGATGCACTGATGCGCCGGCGCTAATGGATCGCTTACGACCAGTTGTCGTGTAGACCTGAGATGCCGAGACCAAATCTACTGGAGATAGACCAAGTGCCGAGTCACTGCGGGTCTCCTGCCACCAATCAAGTTCGGCGCCCGTCCAGTAATCAACAACAAGCCATTTGCGCCTAAACGGTGAGAATTGTAGCTTCGCACCTAATTGAATCGGAACAAAAAGTAAATTAGTGGAGCTATTTTCATCCACACTCAAGGCGTCACAGCTAGCAGACTGAGTCGCAGCGGCATTTCCCGACACGGCTTTACCTCGCACAGAGTAAACACCGAGGCGCGTATACACCCCAGGATTGACCCACCAGTCCAGTGGAAACCATTCACCGGAAAAGGAAATATGGGTTTGCGGCTTGCCATAAAATTTATTGTAACACTTTTGATCATCGTTAAACGTTGGTCGGTTGGCGGCTAACTGAATTTTATTTCGTCCAAAGATTCGACCACCGTAGGTTCCAGTGACGGGAGTTTCCTTTTCGGTAGACTCAGGTTCACTGGCAGCCACAGATTCCGCGGCGGGCTGATCGCTACTGGGCGCTTCGGCAGATTGCGTTTGAGTTTTCGATTCACCGTCAGTGGCTGTTGTGGAGTCTGGCTGTGCTTGCTCAGGCTCTTGGCTTGAATCTGGTGCGGGTTGAGTTTGGTCACCAATTTTTTCAGCCGTCTCAGCGCTAGAATTCTGGCTTGGAGCTGACTCACCTGAAGGTTCACCGGCTACATCAGCAGGGGCTTGGGCTGAGGCGTCCGAGCCGGCTTGGGAAAGACTGCCGTCCAGGGTTGCATCTTCAGCGTTGTCGAACTCTTGAACGTCCGAACCAAGAGAATCTTGGGCACTTGATAAAGTAGGCCATTGAGAAAGCACAATTAGGCCAAAGACATGGGCGAGGATTCGCCTAGAAATCGTCAACATCATCGGGTCCTCCAGACCTTATAATGTTAACTGATTGCGCTCAAAATTTGAACCGCGTTCGTGGCAGCGCCTTTCTTGAGGTTGTCGGCCACCACCCATAGCTGAACCCAATCACTGCGCTCTCTATCGATAGGAAGCCTCACCCTCGCTACATGCACGCCTTGAGACCCAGCAATGCCACGTGGTGTGGGAAATTTGGAATGATCATCCTCCAGACAGACAGTCAGGGGCTGAAAGCGAGACAGACAATCGAGGACTTCCTGCCTCGATGCCGGTTTGGCGAGTCTAACAGCAACAGATTCACTGTGGCAGTGGTAAACAGGCACTCTAACGGTTGTAGCCAACACGTCAAGTTCTGGTTGACCGAATATTTTCCGGGTTTCCCTGACCATCTTCTCCTCTTCAAAGCAATGCCCGAACTGGTCTAAGACATCTATAGCGGGCAAAACGTTAAAAGCGATGGGCTGGGCGTAAACCTGAGGACTAATATCGGCAAACTTAAATGACGCCTCGACCTGCGATGACAATTCACGAATTCCTTTCTGCCCAGTTCCAGACACAGACTGGTAAGTGGATACGTGAATTTGCTGAATACCAAATTGGTCCATAAGAGGTTTTACGGCCACGACCATCTGTATGGTGGAGCAGTTAGGATTGGCTATAATCGATCCATGCGGAAGACCCTTCAAAACATGACCATTCACCTCAGGCACAACAAGTGGAACGCCATCAACCATCCGCCACGCTGAACTGTTATCAATCACCGTGACGCCCATATCCGCAATGGCTCGTGCGTTTTGACGAGAAAAAGCTCCACCTGCACTCATCAAGCAAGCATTATATCCCTTTAGCAAATCAAGCTTGAAAGCCCTGACCTCATGTGCCTTGCCACGAAACGAAACGCTCTCACCAGCGCTTCGCTCCGATGCGAAAAGACCAACGTCCATATGTTTAAGCGCAGAATTTTCTAAATCTGCCACCATCTCGCGACCAACCGCACCTGTGGCTCCGATAATCGCAACTTTCATCATGGTTCCTCATCCAAACTTGATTCCGCGAAGATTTCATCTTCGTTAGTTAATTTTGTCCAGCCAAATGCCCAAGCAAGCGGACCGCTTAAAACGTAGAAAAATATCAATCCAAAGCCGACCATTTCGGGCGCATAGGCGACAATTGACACTAACATGACGAGTACGACAAGCAGCTGAAATGACCTGACAGACCCAAGACGTAATACTTTGTGGGATTTGTAAATGATATTGCTAACCATGAGAAGAGCCAGTACAGGGCTTAAACCGACCATGAATAACTTTCTCATATCAGTATCAAGCAGGATTCTCACAAAACCGTTGTCAGCAAGCGTCCCCATCGCGTGCCTTTGATCCAGATCAACCATTAATGATACAAAACTCGCGACCGTGATGGCCGCCATGGGAATGGGTAACCCAGTAAAATCACCGGATGCCTTACCAATGGAGCTTAGAACATTAAAGCGAGCCAATCGCAGCGCTCCACACGCCATAAACATAAAGCAAGCAACCCAACCGATACGCCCAAGCTCCAAAAGTCCGTACTGATACATCAGGAAAGCTGGCGCAACCCCAAATGAAACACAGTCGCAAAGTGAATCATACTGTACACCAAACTCACTGGTTCCTTTTGTAAGTCGGGCAACGCGGCCATCAAGAACATCAAAAACTGACGCAAGTAAAATAGCCGCTGAAGCCCAACCAAATTGACCACTCATGCTCTTTATAATTGAGAAGAAACCGAAAAAAAGATTACCGGTCGTAATCAGGTTTGGAAGAATATAAACAGCACCCCCAAGCCGAGCCGGTCTCCCATCGTGTGATGATACTTTATCCATCTGACTCACCCCTCGCTAACACTCTCAAGCAAATATAACTCTGAAAATCATTTACATTCATGGACTCAAAGCAGCTTTCTCTTCGACCGTGGACTTTCGCAAATAAACCGGCATGGGTAAATTCGCGGAATCTAACCCCTTCCACTCAAATGGTTCCTCTTTTTTCAAAGATTCTCCGATACTACGAATCGCTAACTTCACGGCATCACGCCCCTGCATGGCCCGGACACTTTCAATTTGATGAGCTTTAGCCCATCCCATGACCTGTTCCCATTCGCCAATCAAAATCCAATTCGCTTTTTTGTGATCTAAAAGAAACCTATCAGCATCCACGCCAGTCACATCAAAAGATTTAGGTATTAGCTCAGCACCATCAGAAAAAACAACATAGCCTGTGGTTTTAGTTGCCGCCAAAAACAGAATTATACGGCCCCCAATATCGCTGACAAGAGACCTTGCCAAATATACTAAGGACGAAATACCCGTAATTTTTGGTTGCCCACCCGCGGTCAGTTGAAGGCCAGACAAAAATCCAAAAGCATATCCCATTCCAACGCGAATACCAGTAAATGAGCCAGGGCCATGCGACACGATGACTTTGCGGATAGCGTGCAGCTCAACACATAAACGACTCAGCCCATTGGCAACCATCAAAGGTAACTGCCTCGCACTGTCTGCGACGTCATTGGACACCTCTAAAAAGTCCATGTGTTTCGACGACTCATCAAAAAAGCCGATTCCAGCCCCAAAGATCGATGTATCAATAATCAGCGTATAATCCTTCATTTACTACCAAACATGCTTCCAACGATGCTTCCCCAGAAGCGGCTAAGATCGTTGTATAACGCAAGGATTACAAGAGACATCACCATGATGAATCCAAGTTTCTGGAAATTTTCAATCGTTGTCTCCTCAAGAGGAGATCGTTTTATAAATTCAGCTCCTAGCAGCATCAGCTGCCCGCCATCCAGCAGCGGGATTGGAAACAGATTAACTAATCCTAAGTTAATCGAAATAACGGCCATGCTAGCGAGAAACGCCATCCAGCCGGCCTTGGCCGAATCACCCGCAACCTTCGCAATCATCATGGGGCCGCCCAATGATTTTATAGGCACACTTCCTGTGATGATCTGCCAGAACCCGATGAGCATGACAGACGTCTGCTTGTAGGCCTCATTTATGGCAACACCTGCAGCTATAACGGGGTTTCTCTCCTGGAGCAATTCCGCCTCGGGTAACGATGCTTGACCGAGCATGACGGCATTTAAAAGGTAGACTTGAACTAACCCCTCGGGCGCTTGGACGTCTATCGATTTCAGCGGTATGAGTAACGACAATTCCTTGAAGTTACGTACAACAACCACACTAACTCCCGAAGACTTCCAACTCTCCATCATCTCCTGAAGGTGGAAAATATTTCGGATCGGGATGTTGTTCCACGAAGCCAATCGATCTCCCGGCTCTAAAATTCCAGATAAGGTCTCCCGAGGTAAACCAACTGTTAGATGACTGTCAACAGCACCAAGTGAAGCTGCATAAGCCCGATCCGTTTGCCCTTGATGGGCTGGCCATTTTGCGGCATCTAGGCTAACAAGACGGGGCTCAGATGCTGCGTTCTCCTGCGCACGACCATCCTTGCCTTCTGCAATACTAATTGGTCTAACTGACACGCTAACTGGACGCCGATAATTCCGGCCCCACTCGGAAAAAAGTTTAAATGTCTCGTGAAGGCCCTGAATTTTGTGCGATTTGCCTGCCTCATCGAGCCAGGATTCAATTCGATCACCCGTTTTTAGCCCATCCCGCGCTAACGGAGAGTCGGCAGATGTTATCGTAACAACAGCACTAGGAAAGCCAAGTGCTACGCCCACACGACCGATCTTCGCTTTTGAACCGAAGATTGATCGACCAACGACGGCCTCCGGCGTTAATTTTTTTTCGACGTCTCTACCACCACGCAAAACAACGACGTCGAGCTCCTTCTCCGGATTTTTTTGAAATGTTCGTTCGATGTCTGACCAGTTTTTTACAGTTACGCCATCAACGCTCACGAACCTGTCGCCTGGCACTATTCCAGCTTGCTGAGCTCGACTGCCTTCAATAACATCACCGACTGTGGGAGGTGGTTGTTCGATTCCATGAATCACCATCCCCCAAAAAATTAAAAAAGCCAAAATGAAGTTCGCAGCTGGTCCAGCGGCTACGATAAATGCCCGCTTCCAAACTGATGCCTGCCAATACAAAAGACCCTCGACATCATCAGGCGTATCCTCGTTTCGGGTCCCACCATAAAACTTCACATATCCGCCGAGCGGGACCCAACCAATTAGAAATTCAGTCTGTCCGCGCTTGAACGCAGCGATTTTATGCCCAAAGCCAATCGCAAATCTTTCAACACCAACCCCGCAAAGGCGACCAGCTATATAGTGGCCGAGCTCATGAAAAAGAACGAGCGTGCCAAGCATCACGATCATAGCAACAGCAGGGTGGTAAAAAATATTCTGCATAAGCTCTTCTATCTTCTAAGTGACGGGGCAAAGTCTACCCCAGTAGAAACTGATTTTAGCTAGCCTTTATAACGGCCCCAGACACATACAGAATAAACCAAATAACCGGAGCGGCAAACAAGACTCCATCGATACGGTCTAAAGCTCCTCCATGCCCGGGAAGCAGCCGCCCCGAATCCTTAACTCCAGTGAATCTTTTTATGACTGACTCCACAAGATCACCCAGCTGACCGGCAATACCCCCGAAAAATCCGCACAACAGCGCCACGCCCAAGACCGACCGATCATTCGGCACAGCCCACAAGCTCCAGAGGAAAGATCCCAGCACACTGGCCCCGAGCCCCACCAAGGCACCCTCCCACGTTTTCTTAGGACTTTTGTGGGGCGATAGTTTATGGCGGCCAAAAAAACGTCCACCAAAATATCCACCGGTGTCTCCAAGCCAAACAATCGCTAGAACCATTAAAAGGTAAATTCCACCGGGAGCAATCGAGTAGAGATCCCAAACAACGAGCCAGGGAAACCCAGCATAGGCCAGAGTCAACGTAAATCCGAGGACTCGTGCCATTTCAGCCTCGATACCCCGGGTAGCAAAAGCGCCAACAAGAATGGCGATCACGAACCCTAGGACAACAATACCCCGACCAGCGTCCATCCCATACAAAGCCGACACCATAAAAATAGAACACATAACTAGCGCACAAAATAACGCGAGGATTCGGTAATGAGGCGTGCGCGAGGCTGCGATGTATATCTCTCCAGTTTCGCTACGCCCACCACCTCGATGGGAATAATTACGTAGCATCTCATCCAAACGGGGCTGAATCATCATGGACATTTCAAAAACGGACACAAAAATGGACGCCAGCAAAAGAATCATAACAGCCCACTCTGGGCCATCGATCAAAAGCCAAAGCAGCAGTGGAAGCAGCAAAAAAGCCGTAAATATCCGGACTCTCAGCATGTGCTAGCACCCAAATTTGCTACATTCCCCGCACCTGCCGAGGACGGTACGGCGGACTGACCGAATCTCCGCTCACGGTTAGAATAAGCTAAGAGAGCTTTCTCGAACTCCACGCCATCGAAGTCAGGCCAGTTTACGTCGGTAAAATAAAACTCGGTATAAGCAGATTGCCAGAGAAGAAAATTACTAATCCGTAATTCACCGCTTGTTCTGATTAATAAATCAGGATCAGGAATATTTTCAGTGTCTAGGTGACTAGAAATCAACTCTTGGTCAATTTGATCTGGATTGAGTTCTCCAGCGAAAACTTTATCTGCAATTTTTTTTACAGCCCTAGTAATTTCGGCTCGGCCACCGTAACTTACAGCAACGATTAGCGTGAGACCCGTATTGTCATCCAGCATATCGACCGTTTCTGCGATCAATTTCTGAAGGCCTATAGAGAGGCGGGATAAATCCCCAACTGTTTTGAACCGGACGTTCTTCTCAAGCAACGCCCGTCTTTCCTTGCGCAGGTAGTGCTCGAGCAGGTGCATGATAGCCCCCACCTCTTCAACCGGCCTTCGCCAGTTCTCATCACTAAAAGCGTAAAGCGTGAGATATTTGACACCCTTCTGCCCAGCAAACTCGACGATCTCTCGAACCCGCTCAGCGCCATATTTGTGACCGAATACTCTGGGATGGCCTTTTCTTCTAGCCCATCGTCCATTTCCGTCCATAATCACGGCAACATGACGAGGAGCCGCCGAACTTTCGACTTCAGTAGTGTTGGATGAACCAAGTTTAGACATCTAAATTTTCCAGATATCCCTAATTTTTATGGTTTTTCCCTGACATAAACGAGCAACGAGGTGTAACATACGTGGTATAGAGCGTCTAGGACAATGCTCGACAAGTCATAACACTCGGAAATTAAATGGAAAATCAGAACAAAAGCCCAGCCCTTGGGACCCTTTGGATTGCAGCGACCACCCTCGGGGACCTACGGGATATACCCCCGCGTTCATTAGAACTTTTGCGATCTTGCCAGTTTCTTGTCTTTGAAGAGGATAAAAGAGCTCGTCAGTTTCTAAAAGCAGCTCAAGTACATCGGCAGTGGATGAGATACACCGAACAGCGCGAGCAGTTCACTCTTGAGGAACTCAAACGAGAGCTCATGGAGGGAAACGATGCTCTCTACATGAGTGATCAAGGGACACCCGGGCTTGCTGACCCTGGACGAGACCTCGTCAATGTGGCTTTTGAAATTGGCGCCCCAGTGAAGGTTGTCCCTGGACCAAGCTCCCTCACGGCTGCCATTTCTATATGCCCGATCGATTGCCGCCGTTTCATGTTTGCGGGATTCCCACCCCGCGATGAAGCTAGTCGCGAAAATTTTATGCGGCAAACTCTCGGAGAGTCATGGCCCGTGGCCTTCTTTGATACACCTTACAGAATGCGCCCTTTTTTCGAAACACTGGCAAAAGTACTTCACGGAACAGGCCGGAAAATATTTGTCGCTCTCGATATAAGCGGTCCGCAGGAACAAACCTGGTGGGGACACTCTGAAGACATTCTAAAGCGACTCGCGGCATTACCTGAAAAACTAAACTTCGTCGTCATCGTAGAAGGTACCGGCCTCGAAAAAACGAGACCCGCGCAAAAGAATCCAGCCCCAGGCCGAGACCCATCACGAAAGCAAGTATTTCCGAAAAATCGGTCCAACAAGACCTTTAAGCCGCGCCATCCTTCAACTCGCCGGTAAACCAACGTGAATCCCGGTACAGAGGCAGAACAAGCTTATACAAAGCTTTCACAATGGCTGCTGCAGGTATCGCCAGCAACACTCCAATAAAACCAAATTTCGCTCCCGACGCCAAAACGGTAACGATGACGATCACTGGATGCAAGCCGACTTTACTACCGATAAGCTTCGGAGTAATGAGCATCCCGTCAAGAATCTGAACAGTACCAATAACACCCACCAACCAAAATATCTCAACTGCAGGTATCTGCTGCGTAAAAATATACGTCACTCCAAGGGTCAATCCGACAATGACATCAAGATAAGGTATGACTCGGCAGATCCCTGCCGCAATGCCAATCGCGACACCTGCGGATAACCCTATAGCAGAAAAACCGATCGAATAAAGACATGCAAGCGTCAAAGCAACTTTGATATGACCTCGGATGACATGCGTTAAGGTCTCGTCAATCGTCGCGACCAATCGCGCCGCATAAGGACGCACGTCCCTCGGGGTAATTCTACGAAGACCCTGCAGAATAGACGCCTTCTCCGCTACGAAGTAAAAAGTAAGAATGGGAATGAGCACAAAGTTCATCACCGATCCCATCAGACCTGCGCTAACATCAAAGACACCCTGAGCAGCCATTTGAAAACGAGCAAGGGCTTGATCCATCAAATTAAAATTACTGATGGCTTGATCGATCGCTTCGAAGTCCTTAAGACCATACCTCATGAGAGACTCGCGTAAAATCCTTGCTGCATTTTTTGCAAAGTACTCAACAAGCTCTGGGACCTGTTTAACAAGGCCAACGAGCTGCTCGTAAAGATAAGGGAAAAGTCGAATCCCAACCCAGACAATTAAACCTGAAATCATAATTAAAATTAACGTCGTTCCCATGATGCGATTGATTTTTCTAGCCTCAAGCACATTAACCAGCGGATTCAGAAGATACGCTCGAAAACCGGAAATCATCAGCGGCGTAAGAACTTTTTCAAAACAGAAAGAGAACACAGTCAGAACACAAAAAAACGACAATAAAAAAATCGTGAAGCGCTTAATCGCTTGCCAATTATGAGTGCGTAAATTGTGCAGACCAGTCTCTGACATCTTGCACCGATCATAGTTTTTTTTAGAAACTGCCTCAGGGCTTCTCAGCGGATATCACTCTATCTCGACCTGATAAATCCCTGATTACTATTATTTTCCGCCATTTTTTCGCCTCAAACAACTGGGCAACTTTTTCAGCCTGGCTATGACCAAACTCCAGGAAAATTTTGCCGCCGTGATCAAGAATATCTCCCGCAAACTCAGAAAACCGGCGGTAAAAAGTTAGTCCATCACCTCCCGGCGCAAAAAGCGCGAGACGAGGCTCGAACTTCAGCGTCTCCGGAGAGCAAAGCGACTGCTCGTCATCAGGTATGTAAGGCGGATTTGAAACAATAGCGTCGTATTTAGAGCCACGATATGCATCAGAGGTCAATGCATCAGTATTCGAGAAGCGGACGTTTTTTGTACCCAGGTCGTTGGCATTTCGTCTGGCGACGTCAAGCGCCTCGTCTGAGATATCCCATGCTTCAACGCTGGCATCTGGAATTTCAGCTGCAATTGAGATAGCGATACAGCCAGTCCCAGTACCAATATCAAGCACCCTAGGCTGCCTTAATAAGTTAAGAAAATCCAACGCCGTCTGAACCAATGTCTCCGTCTCCGGGCGCGGAATTAACGTCGCTGCCGAAACCGCAAACCTATGACGGTAAAAATCTCGATATCCAACAATCTGAGCTACGGGAACTCCAGCTCCTCGCTGCGATAGCAGGGCTTTGAAACGCTCGCGTTCCAGCTTTGACAAAGGTCTATCCAGCTCCAAATAAAGCCGCATGCGATCCATCTCAAGCACCGAGGCCAGTAGTATTTCAGCATCAAGCCTTGGGTTAGTTAGCGGATCCGAGCCCTTCGCGCGCAACCACTCGGTAGCTGATTGAACGACTTTTTGAATCGTCCAAATTTCAACCCCGACGCGATTTTGTTCGTTTTCATTATTCAAATTAGATGCAACCTAACTTAAGGCGACTTTTCTAGCTGTTCTTTGAGGAGTTCGGCTTGATGATGCGTGCCGAGCTTGTCAAGAACTTCGTCGAGATCGCCGTGTATGACCTCAGGCATAGTTTACACCGTATTGTTTATCCTATGATCCGTTCAACGGCCTTGGGGAAAGTTATCGGTCCTAAGTCTTTCGCTACGGTCACCACTACCAACCATACTTTTGCGGGT
>JBEIGW010000031.1:0-16810 GCA_040381655.1 Deltaproteobacteria bacterium | reverse complement strand
GTGCGAGGTATGACCCACCATGCATTCCAGCCTTTCACAGACTTCAGCAAGGGCTGCCCAGCCAATGCCTCGGAATCAACGCGAGACCCAATCGACATCCACTGTCTCATCACCCACGACAAACTATCCGGCAGGGACTCCGCCGCCTCTGATAACGATCGAGAGTAGAGAACCTCCCCATTGGATTTAACATTCGAGATCAAACCACTAGACATGCCGACCTCCTGTTTCGAGCCACTAATCCCGAGATAGGCTCTGGCCAAAGAAACAGGACTTCCCCTTAATTCGTCAATGGCCGCAGCTTCCGCGACACGAAAACCAAGATCGCCCAACTTTTCTCGAACTACACCGTAACCTATTTCGGGCGCAATTTGCTCAGCTTCAGCAAACCGACTCTTGACCGCAGCCTCAGCTATTGATGAATAACCGTCAACACTCATCAGCCCTTTCTCGACACCCCATACAAACATCAGGGGATAAATCGCTGCGCCTAGTGGTCGATCCAAATCAATCGCTCTATTGAACTGACTCTGCTTGAAATCAGCGCCACCTACGAGAGACCTAATCTCTCCACTGGTCGAATCGATCACCATAATTGCAATCTCAAGACCACTTCTCGGTAGCGCCTTTACTTTCTGATCAACAAGGCGCTGTAAGTCCAATTGCCAATCCTTGTTGATTGATGTGTTCACCAGTAGTCCCGAGCTTGGGAGGTTTTTCTGTTCAAGCCTTTTCCATAGCTCTACACGCGCGGTTTCCGTAACCCAGGGAACCTGGTCAACGATCAAATCCCTTTTTGGCTGAACAACAACCTTCAATCGTCGCGCAGCAGAATAATCAGTCGTTTTTAGCCAGCCGAGTCTCTTCATACGCTGCAGAACATAGAGCTGACGTTTACGCGCAAGATTGGGTCGGAGGTGGGGAGCGTAAAGGGAGGGCGCCTGTGGAAGGCCGGCGATGAGCGCACCCTCGGCTACGCTTAATTGATGCACATGTTTATTAAAGTAATGTCTAGCCGCAGCCTCGACGCCCCATGATTTATTTCCGAGGTAAACACTATTAAGCCATAGACCAAGAATCTCTTTTTTAGACATTTGACGTTCAAGAGTCATGGCCAGCACGATCTCACGTAGCTTACGGACGAGTGTTTTTTCGCGCGGCAATAGTAACTGGCGGACCAGCTGTTGAGTTATCGTGCTACCGCCCTGAGCGAATCGATCACGTTTGGCATTAGCAATGGCAGCTCGCATCATGCCCTTTAGACTTATACCTTTATGCTTCCAAAATTGATCATCCTCAGCTGCTATAAAAGCCCTTTGGACACGCGCCGGTATTGATTCCAGCGGTACGACGTACCGAGTTTCATCGACATAGGAGCCAAGATCCTGACCACGAAAATCTTTGATCTGGGAGGATATCTGCAGGGATCGAGACGCCTGTCGTACAGCTCCAGCCACATCTCCTGAAAGCGGCACCACGACCCAAACGGCTGACAGAGTAATGAGAGCCAAAGCCAGTAGGCTCACCAATAATAGGGGCAGCCGCACGGCTGCCCATGTCGTTCGATTTGAATGAATCTGAGGCATACCTTATGGTAGCCCAAAATGAATCAGCCCTTCAATATGGTTCTGAATTTAGCCGCTTTTTCACGGATCTGCTGGACCGTCATCGTCCTGTGATAGAGGTTTTTGTCGCTATTTGGATTTTTTTCCTTTTCATCCGCTACGCGCTCAAGGGCCATTGCGGCCTTCTCAAGCGCCTCTTGTGTCATGTCTTTCTGGTCCGGAAACTTATCCAAAAGCTCAGTGTAACGATAGGCGCAGGAATGATAAATTTCACGCTTGCAATAGAATCTTGCGACGAACTGGACGCTAGCGGCAAGCCGTCGGCGTCCACGAGTCATCATCTCTTTGGCTTTAGGCGCAAACTCAGAGGATGGAAACGTCTCGACAACCTCTTTCCACTGATCGATGGCTTTTTCCGTGTATTCCTGCTCGCGACTTGGTTCATCAGGAGAATCCTCCCAATAGCTCTCCCCCACCCGATATAACGCATAAACCGCTTTGGGGTGTTTTGGATGAAGCTTCACAAATGTATCATAGGCTGCAGCGGCCTCGCCGAAATGATCGAGGTTAAAATGGGAATCGGCTATAAGTAATTCAGCCTCAGTAGCAAACTGACTGTAGGGAAATCGGGCCCTGAATTCGCCCAAACGACGCAAAGCCTCATCGTAATAACCATCATCGAAAGGCTCTTTTGCAATCGTAAAAGACTTTTTGGGATCATTAGGATCAAACTCTTTTTCAGCGCAGCCAGGCCACCACAACACCAGCACTACAGCAGCAATAAATCTAAATGAATACGAACTGTTAGCCATTAATATCCCCACTGTCCAGAGCAACACTTGGCCTAGAGTCACACAGGCGCAAGCAAGCTGTCAACCAAGAGAAACCGGAAACGGGAGATTTTAGCTTGCAATATGGGCGGGGTTGGGTAGAAGGAGCTCGTCACCCATCACAAAGGAGGCACGCATGTCGATATTGAGCTCAAGAATCATTCTGACGTCGGCAATTGTTTTAGCCTCCATCGCAGGTTGTGGGCGCACCGAGCTGAGTCGTCTGAAAGATCAATCAAATCAGAGATTTTGGACGGTGTCTGAGACAGAAGACTCGTCCTTGAATCAAACTCACCCACTTGTTCGTTACATGAGAGCAGCTGCCCGCAGGGAACTGCCCCTTCGATTCTTCAGAGAGCTTATTAAAGTCAATGCCTCCGTCACAGTGGTTGAGGGCGAATGGCCGTCCTATCAACCGGGTATCCTTTACGGAGGAACCATCTCCATGCCGTCTTCGAGTCGCCCAGAATCCTGGACGGGACCTGAATGGTCTTCATTTTATAATGAACTATTCCATGCTTGGTTTGGGCTTGTCTTCACTAGAGATGCTGCCTATGGAGGTGCTCGATCAAAATTGCTCACTAAAGATCGAATGGATCGCTATCGAAAAGCATATCCATCCAATCCCGCCTTAGCCCAAGAGGAGGCGTGGTCTGAGACAGTTGCGACGATTATGATCCAGCTTGCTCCCATCAAAATCGATGGACAGTTTAAGTATGCGGCTTACGATTCCTTCGTTTATCAGATTGGCCGAACGGTGGCACCAGTATCTCACTCCGATCGACCAGGATACACCCCAGAAGCCGAAAATATTTATCCTGATGCCGTCGAGTATCAGCATCTATTTGAATACCTCGTCTCTGTCACACCGCCATCAAAACCCGCAATCGTTAACCACAGTCAGCCAGCTCTGCTTCGATAACGAGGGCCTTTTCGGATCCTAGCTCGATCGTTGCAGCGATCGATGAACCTTGTCCACGACTTACGATCCACGAGTAATCAAACCCGATGATTTTGGGCTCACCACAGCCAAGTTGCGGCAGCGGTATTGCATAACCCTGACCGGCTTCGAATCTGACAGACCTGATAGCTGATTTTCTCGCATCACTGGCCCCGATCTTTTGACTATCTCGCCCCAAAGATTCGGCCCCCAATTTTAGTTCGGCCAAAAGATCAAGTGAGTGACCTGGGCTTTTACTAACAGAAACAGTCGTATGAGCACGAATTGATAGAATACGCTTCCCCTGGGGTGGATTGATATTTAGTCTCACCGCGCACTCGCGCCCGACTTGTTTTAGTTTTTCAGGGAATCGCTCGTCCTCGATTCTAAAGTTGTTAAATTGAAACTTGGCTGCGTAAACACCTTTTGAACGCCCCGTCTCTGGCAAGCGCTTCATGTCCACGTTGCCTGGCAAGTCTGAGCGCGCCCGGCAGCCCGACCCCAGAGCAAACCAGTCATTTAAGACTGGTCGATCAGAGGCCACGGCTACCGATGCGCTCAGGGCAATTATAATCAAAACAAAATTCTTCACATTGTCCAACAACCGCATGTCATCCTCGATTTTGCTATGACTCATAGAGTTCACTAGTTAGAAACCATCATCAATAATGCTCACTCCCACCGAGGTACGAGTTTCACAATTGACATCGCACTAGTGACGCCCCGACTTCATACTTTAGATCGAGTCCATCGACAAACATGATTAGATCTTCATACTGATGTGCCTTTTGTCCTGATACAGCAATGTTTGCCTGATAAAAACCTCGAGGGGCTCTGCTACGTGAACACCATCCCTGATACCAGGTTGGCGTTGTGCTTACACTAAAGCGATCAACCCGCTGCTGAGTCAAAAGTGGCCGATTGATGGCATAACCGTAAGGCAAGTTAACCGTGTACGGACTCACATTGAAACCAAAAAACGTACTCCGGGTAGACAACGCTCCTGTCGCATTTGCCGTTTTGATCACACCGTAACTCAAACGTTGCGTCAACTGACCGATGTAAACGCCGGGAGCAATCATGGCGGGAACGCGGATTGAACAGTTCTTGCGATCGGCTAGCGATGGGGTTCCTCCCCCCGGAAGATCAACACCAAGTCTTGTAAAAACAACCGCCATATCATTCCCATTCGCTGACGCAAACGCGTCTACATCCTTCTGACAACCGGAACCTGCAATGATCGTTTGGGGTGATGATACATCCCACTGTACGGATTGCTGAGCATAGGCTGCTCCTTGGATGGCGAGATACATCGCTCCTCCCATTAAAAACCAAACGCGCATAAACCCCTCCTCCGTCTCAATGAAGACGACTTGACTCACGTCATTGTGAGTATTTATGAGATATGTTTGCATGATGCATGCCACGCGTTTTTCAGCTAAAATCTGGCGCTTTCCAGCCAGACTGACATGCTCGCATGATTTAACTCTCAACCGTTCAAGCCAAATTGACCAAATTGGTGTAAACAATATTTTCATAATGGCTATCAGGCACACGGTGACTTCGTCGTTTTAAACTCCACGCTTTTTGGGTTTTTGGATAAAACCAGCGTTTTAGTTGATGATACCCATAGGATCGTTCAGGGCGTGCTTGGACATTTTGGAATTTTACCGATAACCAATCGCCTGGGTTTATGAAAGATGGCAGGAGTGTCAGCGCTTTGAGCGGATTTAGAATAAAAATTGTTGTCACCAGAAACGAGCAGAGTTGGCACAATCTGCCCTCAGTTCATCCTAAAATTTTGCTCGTGACTTTGTTGGTGTCGTTTCTTATTGAACATGGAAGTTGGATGGGGGCCGCATTCATCAAGACGCCAATAGCGAATACTGCGAATGATACTATCAAAATAAGATCCATGACGGCTCAAGAACGTAGCATTCTGGACTCTGACCAAAAGAAAATAGAAAAGGCCAAACGTGTGATTGAAACTAAACAAGTCCCGACAGCAAGACCAAAAATACCCACATCCTTAGGATCTCAGGATCATATTGCTCCAAAGGAAACTCGGATCGCCGATCAGCGACTCGACCGCTCGAAAGCCTCAGATCCGGCCCCGTCTCCAGGCGTTGGTCGCGGTATTGACACGCCATCTCAGCAAAAGCCAAAAGAGCACTCACAACCCCAAAAAGTTGTTCCTAAGGTTATGGCTGGTCCAGGGCAAATGGCTGTTGATCCTGAAAAAAAAGATCCGTCAAAACTTTACGACAAACTGCTTCCGAGCAACGCCGCAGAGGTCTTCAGTCAACCGAGAGGCGGCTTTGTAGAGCCCATTGATAAGATGGTCGCTGAAGGCGACCGCGTTGACATGAATACGACGAATTTTCGCTACATTTCCTATTTCAGTGGGCTAAGAAAACAAATTGAGATGGTATGGATTTATCCCAGTGAAGCAATTCGCCGAGGCCTTCAAGGCGCTGTGCAACTAGAAATGGTCATTGAGAAAGACGGGCGAGTTAGCAAGGTAAGAGTTGTCCAATCATCTGGCTACACAACCCTGGACGAAAACATGCTGAAAACTATTAGACTAGCGTCACCTTTTGCCCCCTTACCAAAAAGTTGGGGAAAAGAGCGTCTAGTGGTCACGGGATCTTTTCATTACATTTTATCTTTTGCGTCGCATTAAGTTGATTGGCAGAAATTTCAGCAAGGTACAACGTCGCAAGCCTCCTCCGGTCGGGACTTTGCTGGTTCTTTGGACTATGAATGTCCACTTTAAACAGCTATCATATCAACAGGTCTGGTTAAAATTTATGCGCATTGAACGGTTAGCAGGAGAGCACCTTGCCTGTGACGGGAACCTTCGCCCCAATAAAATTGTCATTAGTCGCGCTTATGCTGCTGACTGCCTCAGGATGTGCTACCAGTCGCTCCAGAGGGCTATCCTCCGTACAAATGTCAAACAGTCAAAATAGTAACCCGTTGGATTCAAAATCAACAGACGATGAGACTCTCGCGGACGCGGACTCGCCAAGTAACTCTGACGAAAATGCCGATGATGACACTGTTCAGGAAGACCTCATCTCCAACTTAGATGATGCGGAGTTTTGTAAAGATAACATTTATGCTCAGCATCTTAAAAACTCGTATCTCAAGCAAAACCCGAAGGCTCAAAGACCAGAGAAAGCCTTCAAATTTGCAAAGAAAAATCGCCGACGACGCTATCCAACTCGTTCACCCTACGATCAACGTGACGTCGAGGCCTTGTATTTTGCCCGAACCAGAATGGTCGGCGAAACAGTGCCCTATTTCGGAGCAATTCCGGTCGTGACAAACCCGAGGGTTGAGCATTGGATCCGATACTTCAAAAACAACGGTCGCAATTCATTTCTAAAATGGCTTGTCAGGGGTGAATCAGTACGAGACGTAGTCGTTCCTATTTTAAAGGCTGAGGGTTTGCCTCCCGAGTTTATATTCCTCAGCATGGTGGAAAGTGGTTTTTCAAACCAAGCTTATAGCCACGCCAAAGCTACGGGACCTTGGCAATTCATGCCTGGCACGGCCCGCCTTTACGGGCTGCAGATGAATATGTTCATTGACGAGAGACGTGATCCCGCAAAATCCACTCTAGCAGCAGCCAGACACTTGCGAGACCTATACGAGGAGTTCGGTGATTGGTATCTGGCGATGGCCGCTTATAACGCAGGCCCCGGCAGGGTCCGTAAGGCCATCAGAATGACCCATAGCAATGATTTCTGGAAACTGGCCGATTCGGCTTATCTTCCCGTTGAAACTAAAAACTACGTACCTAAGGTTCTGGCAGCTCTGCAATTAGCCTCGAACCCTTCAGGCCATGGTTTCGCCGTTACTGCCGACCCACTCGACTCTCTGCCAGCAAGCACAGTTTTCGTGAAGGCCCCATCCCAACTCACGGAGATTGCATCAAAGTTGAACATTCCAGAAAAGCTTCTTAGACATTGGAACCCTGAGTTGGTCAATGCGATCACCCCTCCAGTAAAATCGGGATCCAATGGATATCGTCTCCGTATTTCCGCTCATCTCGCCGATAAATGGAGCGAGATCGAACCCTCACTCGAGATACTTGAGGTCAAGGACGTGCTCGTGCACAAGATCAGACGCGGAGAAACGATAGCAGCGATTGCTGCCCGTTACAGGGTGGACTCAAAACGAATTCTCGCTCTGAATCCAGGCTTACGGGCCTCTCGTCTGAAAATAGGTGCTGATTTGGCGGTACCGACAACCGCAATCGCACCGAAAGCAGATTCGATTAAAAAACAGGCAAAAGCGCAAGGTCGTTCACAAGGCTAGCCGCTCGAACACGAATCCTCCAACATAGTCTCCCCCTTGCGCCCATTTTAGGGTCTTGTTACTCTCAGGGCCCAATATCTGAAAAAGCGCGATCTGAAGGATCCGCAAATCAATCCACCGACTCGGGGGGGGAAACAAACATGAAAATCTTGGTTTTAATCAAGCAAACTCCGGATACGGAAACGAAGATTCGTCTGTCATCTGACGGCAAATCCATCGAGCAAGGCGATGTGAAATACATCATCAATCCGTACGATGAATTTGCCATTGAAGAGGCCCTACTATTAAAAACCAAATTAGGTAGCGGCGAAGTTGTGATCGCAAGTTTTGGTAGTGACTCTGCTAAAGAACTGATCATAAAAGGGCTGGCAACTGGCGGAGATCGTGGACTGCTCATAAGTAATGCGGGTCTCGATACGACCGATTCACTAGGTGCGGCCAAAGTCTTAGCGGCTGCGATCAAGCAAGAGAATGCCGACATCGTGTTTTGTGGCAAGCAAGCGATTGATGATGACAACATGCACGTCGGCACAATGACCGCTGAAATTCTCGGATGGCCACACGTCAACGTGGTCACAAAATTTGAACTAAATGGTAAAACAGCTCGCGTTGAGCGCGAGGTTGAAGGCGGACAGGTCGAAGTTTACGACGTTCAGCTGCCAGCGATATTCGGAGCGCACAAATCTCTAAATAAACCGCGTTATGCTTCGCTACCTGGAATCATGAATGCTAAGAAGAAGCCTTTTGGTGTTAAATCGGCAGCTGACCTAGGCTTAGACGTCTCATCACTTAAAGCTCAGTCTGTGGTCAAAGGCTATAAGTACCCTCCAGAGAAACCCAAAGGAAAAGTCTTCGCAGGGGAACCTGTAGAGGCCATGGTAGAAAAAGTTGTTAAACTTCTTCGCGACGAAGCGAAAGTCATATAAGCCGGAGGCGTAGTCATGAAAGTTTTAGTTTTTGTAGAACAGCGCGATGGCAAGATAAAGTCTTCAGCGTTTGAAGCTCTAACGGTTGCGTCCAAGATCGCAGGAAGCGCTTCGAGCGTGGCAGCAATATTGGTCGGCAGCGGCGTCACGGGGCAGGCATCACAACTTGCCGGCTGGGGAGCCGATACCATATATTTGGCTGACGCTTCTGAGAATGCTCTTTATAACATACAAAATTACACGAACGGCGTTGAGGCCGCGATAAAGGCTTTTTCACCTGAGCTTGTTCTAGGCATTGCTTCGCCGATGGGACGAGATATTTTCCCTCGGCTCGCTGCAAGAATGAACGGCGCTATCCTTACGGACGTGGTGTCGCTTGAGGGCCACGGCAGTGGAGTTAGCGGCGTCAAACCTATGTACGCTGGCAAGTGTCTAGCTGACGTTTCCACCGAAGGAGCAAAAATATCCTTTGTTACGATCCGGCAGAACGTGTTCCCGGCACAAAAATCAGGGAGCGGGTCGGCCAATCCATCACCTGTCACTGCTGCGGCCGGCGACGGAAAAATCAAGACGATTGAAATCCGAAAAGGCAGAAGCGCAAAACCTGATTTGACAGAAGCTTCTTTAATCATCTCTGGCGGTCGTGCCATGGCAAATGCCGATAACTTCAAGATTCTTCATGAATGCGCTGACGTCATTGGTGCAACAGTTGGGGCCTCTCGCGCAGCTGTAGACTCTGGCTACGCCACACACGACATGCAGGTCGGCCAAACGGGAAAAACAGTGAATCCGAATCTCTATATTGCTTGTGGTATTTCCGGTTCCATTCAGCATATGGCTGGCATGAGAACATCTAAAGTGATTGTCGCGGTGAATACGGATAAAGACGCCCCTATTTTCGGTGTGGCGTCTTACGGCATCGTCGGCGACCTGTTTCAAGTCGTGCCGCTGCTCACGAGCCGATTTAAAGAGCTTTTAAAGTAACCAGGAAAGAATAAACCAGATCAAAAAACCGGACCCGACTTTGGCGTCCGGTTTTTTAGTAAAGATCTTTTGGTGACTTTCTATAAGTGAAGTCTGACGTCACAGCTATGGATCTAAAGTTGCTCAGATTCAGGGCCGTCAAGGCCCTCCCGTACACAGCGCCCGTATCGATTTGTACGGCGCCAATTTTTATTTCCCGCCTTACCTTTAGTATGGGGGTATGCCCAGAAATATGTCTTTTATGTGAGTCAATCCTTGCACTCGGAAATTCACGTTCCCACAAGCAACGATGCAGCGCCTCTAACACCCGACGCTCGGGAGTATCCGATGGATCTTTGTCAAAGGCCGTCAAGACCTCTAGATCACCCTCGTGCATCACAGCATGACTAATAATCGCCTTGGGCGTCAATAGCACCAAAGGTGCGCTAAAAAGAAACTGCAGGTGGGTTTGCGGGATGCGATCCCAGGTCTTGACGTCATTGATTTCAGCATCGTAACTGCGAAATACACTATCCCCGCCGTTCATACGCCAACTCTCGACTTGATGCATGACCGATTTATAAAGTCCCGTCAAAGCACGATGAAACCAAGACAGCTCTATCTTAGCTTCCTCCAGAAGATCCGGCCTAAAGCCCATAAAGGCAAGTAGAAAAAACATTTCATGATTCCCGATCACAATGTCGTGCGTACTCGCTTGCTTGCCTCTCACAAAGTGTTCAATCACTTTACTAGTATCGGGCCCACGATCACACAAGTCACCAACTGACAAAATTTTATAGCGCCGGTGGCCGCCAATTTGCATCGATTTTTTTATCTTGCCTTCAAGTGCAATCAACGCATCGTAGCAACCATGAACGTCCCCAATGGCGTAAATGCGGCCATTAGAGGGGGCTTCAACATGAACCACGGCGTTAGCCATAAACTATCAAATCTCCCTATTATTAAACAAATACAGTTCGAAACTCATGGCTCGCGGTCACATCAGGACGCGACCCTACTCGTACAACTCGTCCACTATGCATAACAACGACCTCGTCTGCAAAATCCACAGCGGCAGGCCTGTGCGCAATCATAATAACGACTGATCCGGCTTTAGCCAATTCACGCGCTCTGGTTAACACTAACTTTTCTAATCCGGGATCCAGCGCACTTGTCCCCTCATCTATAAGGATATATGGCGACCGATGATACATGAGCCTTGCCAACTGTAACCGTTGAGCCTCCCCTCCCGATAGTTGAAGCTCTCCGGGGCCAACAAGCGTTTCAAGCCCCTTGGTCAACCGATGTGTATCCAATCGAAACCCAACGGCATCGAGTGCTTTTTCAACTTTTAACAGATCTATTTTTGAATTTGGATATGCAACATTTTCAGCGATGCTCCCAGGAAAAGTCGTAACAGACTGCGGCATATATGAGATGTCCAAACCGCCAGCAAATGTTTGATCCACGCTGTATTTAATGCATCCAGCGCCTGGCGAGACAAGACCAAGGATGGCAGCAAAAAGGCTGCTTTTACCAGCCCCAGAGGAGCCCACGATGCAGTAGACTCTGCCGGCCTCGAAAGTCAATGTTACACGATCTACGGCTACACTAGTTCCATAATTGACCGAGACATCATTTAAATCGATGCGTGTTTGATCAGAAGCCTCTATAGCTTGGATGGGACGAACGATGTCCAATGACGATTTTTTAAACTCATCCGCAGCAGAAAAAATCCTAGCGGCAGCCGCAACACCCTCACGATTACTATTGAAGTAGCGCCCTAACTTAGCAGCCGACTGAGCGAATAACGCGAGGCTGGCAAAAAAGGACATAGCTACAGCACCCGATATACGGCCGGTCGATATCTCTGAAAATGCCACCCCTAACGCAACACACATCGCAGTGATACCGAGAATTTCAATGATTGGGCCTGTTCTGGCTTTCGAACGTGCTGCTTTCAGAAACCCGTGAAATAGATTTTCACTCGCAGACTTCATAGCCGCAATCTCCGAGTCTTCTGTGCCGTATTGCTTGATCGTTTCAACACCCAAGAGTCTCTGCTGAATCCATTCACCAAGCACTGAATTATCCTCAAGCGCCTGAGTTGATCGTCGTCTGATTTTTCGACCTAAACGGCTTAGCAAGGCAACCACAGGGGCAAGACATACCGCGAAAACAAAAAACAGCTTTGGACTAAGGGCAGCTATTGAAATTGCCATGAATATCGCCTGAAATCCCTCCCGAGGTAGTCCTCCAAAAAAGTGGACAACGTAATCCCGGCAGGTTCGAATATCCTGAGTCATTAGCCCGCCGAGTCCCTCCTCGGTTTTAGCCACAGCTGACTGATCGCGAAGCTCAGGCTTCAAAGCAACAAATGCAGCTACAAGATCTTGTCTCCAGCGAAATGCTATCTGTTCGCCGAGCCACTCCCATGTATACCACTGCCAAATCGTCAAAAACGATTTCAATGTGGCAACCACGACGAGCGCCATGGGCAAATAAAAGTAAATAACTTTGACCTGAATTCCATCTGCACCCAAGTATTGATGAAATAGCCCTGCCCAGACAGGGCCCAGAACCTCGCTCCAAAGCAAGCGATCACGATCTGGCACAATTAGCACTTGTAGCGCTGGGCCTATAACCATACCAAGTAAAGCTGCAACTAATCCAAGAGCGAGTGCAGCCACATGTGCCGCATAGACGCGACCTCGCCACGTGGCAAGTGCCTGGATTATACGTGAGTTGATTTGCGTGTTTTGAGATTTGCGTGTTTGCACTTTAGACTTCGTGGTGCGAAGAGGGGGACTTGAACCCCCAAGCCTCTCAGCACTGGCTTCTGAGACCAGCGTGTCTACCAATTCCACCATCTTCGCACGGCGCTTGGAGACGACTTTTTACCGCACGTCAGAGATGTTTTCTATTATTTTCGTAACCAGTCCATATTCCAGTGCTTCACCAGCATTCATCCAGTAATCCCGAGTCGTATCTTTTTCGACCTTGGATATTGGTTGCCCACACTCCTTAGAAAGTAACTCATTGATTTTTTGGCGCGTTTTCAGGATCTCGCGAGCGTGAATTTCGATGTCGGAGGCCTGACCATAGATCTGCCCTGGAATGAGCGGCTGATGAATGAGGAACTTACAATTCGGCATTGAGAATCGATGTTGCTTCTTGGCAGCAATGTTGATGATTGTTGCTATCGATGCGCAGAGGCCAGTGTTGATGATTCGAACGTCAGAGCTTAAGAAGCGAATCGTGTCATAAATTGCAAATCCACTATTCACTTCACCACCTGGGCTGTTCAGATAAAGATTGATGGGCGTATTTGGTTTTTCGTACTCCAGCGCGAGCAACTGATTAATGACGCGTTTAGCTACGGTTGAGTTTATACCCTCGCTGACAAATATTGTGCGTTTATCGAGAAGTCGCTGCTCCGTAAGATGATGAGCCATCGCATCTAGACCCAGTTGATTCATCAGCTCCAGCGGTTGTTGGCCGTTTTCCATTGCTCATCTCCTGTATTCCGACGTTCCCTAGCGATTATCACCACGAGCTGAAATGCTAGCATTTCCTTTGAATTTCGTCCACGTGACGGGGCTGCCGTTTAGGCGTTGAGCTTATGCCGACTAAAACGTCTGAGGCCACGATTGAAAGTCCCTTGAGCACTAAAAAATTCTACCACCAGACGGATGGGAATAAACTGTGGACACTTTTTTTTGAGATCCTTCAACGCCCCGTAAATTCAACCTTCCAAGCCTAAGTGATTAAATCAACAACACTACCTGTAGTGTCTCCTGTTGACATTGCGACACTAGATCGCGTAGTGTCCCTATTAGAGCAAAGAAGCATCTCGTCGCTGAAAGCGGCGATTCAAAACAAAACCTGATTAAACTTTGGGCTTTCCAGAGATGGGGATTTTTTATGCAAAATTTAGAACCCAACAATCTTATAGCTACGGCTCGTCCTGGCGCATCTATAAGCCAGCCCCCTCACAATATCGAGGCTGCTCAGCTCGAATATTCTACGTCTCGCGAACAGATCATGGTCGAGGTTAGCAACGACGCAGGACGAATTTTCGAGGATCCGGAATACAGCAAAAAAGCTGCCCGAAAACTCGCTGGATTGATCTATAAAGAAGTCGCAAAACAAGAAATACACTCTTTCACCGACAGCATAGAGCATGGTGTACGCCATGGTTTGATCAACCAACGACTCCACACCTTCGTAATAAACAACCAGAGGGTTTTGAATGCTGCGGTTAATACAGAACAGGATGAACGTTTCGAATATTTCGGTATCAGGACAATATACGACCGATATCTTTTAAAAAATCCAGTTTCCCGGGATGTGATTGAAACTCCCCAATATTTTTTCATGCGCGTTGCTTGTGCTTTATCTGAAACTATTTCAGAGGCTCTTGAGCTGTACGGCATGTATTCAACATTTGAATTCATGTCGAGCTCGCCCACCCTTTTTAATGCGGGAACAAGGCACGAACAACTCTCCTCGTGCTTCCTTCTAGACTCACCGACAGATAGCCTTGTTGGCATTTATGATAAGTACAAAGATGCCGCCTTGCTAAGCAAATTTTCAGGCGGCATTGGTTTATCGTTCAGCCGGGTAAGAAGCCGAGGATCACTGATTCGGGGGACCAATGGTTTTAGCAATGGTGTTGTCCCTTGGCTTAAAACACTAGATTCTAGTGTCAATGCCGTGAACCAAGGAGGTAAGCGTAAAGGCGCTTGCTGCGTTTATCTTGAAACATGGCATGCAGATATCGAAGAGTTCCTTGAACTACGAGATAACACGGGTGATGAAGCACGACGAACTCACAACCTAAATCTTGCCAACTGGATACCCGATTTATTTATGCAGCGCGTCGAAAAAGACGCTTTGTGGAGTCTATTTGACCCCTCTGTAACGCCAGAACTCGTTGACTTGTATGGTGACTCCTTTACTAGCCGCTATGAAGAACTGGAGCGTGAAGGCAGATACACTCGGCAGGTCAAGGCACGCGATATTTACGCCAGGATGATGAAAACCTTGGCCCAAACTGGCAACGGATGGATAACATTCAAAGACAGCAGCAATAAAAAGTGCAACCAGACCGCTGACTCGAATCGAACTGTCCACCTATCTAATCTATGCACCGAGATCATTGAGGTTACTACGGCCCAAGAAACTGCCGTTTGCAATCTTGGCTCAATAAACCTCCCCGCCTACATCAAGCCAGACCACTCGTTCGATTGGGATTTGTTACGTCGCAATGTGAAATACGCGATACGCCATTTGGATCGCGTCATCGATCTTAATTTCTACCCAATCGAAACTACTGAGAACTCGAATTTGAAATGGCGACCTGTGGGGCTTGGGATCATGGGTCTTCAAGATGTATTTTTCATAAAACGCTGGGCATTTGACTCCTACGAAGCTCGCGACTTCAATAAGAAAGTCATGGAAGAAATTTATCTATCAGCCCTTACCGCAAGTGCGGAGTTGGCAGTCAAAGCAGGCCCTCACCCTTCATTCGGAGAGACGCGGGCATCGAAGGGAGATCTTCAATTTGACCTTTGGGGCGTAAAGCCTTGCGAGGAAAACCGCCAAAAATGGGACACTCTACGCACGAAGATAAAACAAACTGGATTACGTAATAGCCTTCTGCTTGCCATTGCACCGACTGCTACAATCGGTTCAATTTGTGGTAGCTATGAATGTATCGAACCCCAGGTCAGCAACCTATTCAAGCGAGAAACGCTATCTGGCGAGTTTCTGCAGGTGAATAGATTCCTCGTAGCAGAACTCAAGAAATTGGGGCTTTGGACGGAATCGATCAGACAACAAATCAAACTAAACGAAGGATCGATACAGAATATACAAGACATACCCGAAAATCTCCGAGTGATTTATCGAACTGCCTGGGAACTACCTATGCGCAGCCTCATAGACATGGCGGCCGATCGCGGAGCTTTCATCGACCAGAGTCAATCACTCAATTTATTTGTGGAAAATCCAAATATAGGAGTGCTCTCGTCCATGTACATGTACGCCTGGAAGAAAGGACTGAAAACAACCTACTACCTGCGCTCGCGGCCTGCCACTAAAATTGCAAAGGTCAACGCTGACAATCTGCGCCCCGCCGTACCGTCAAATTACACAGCAGAACAAGCTGTTGCTTGCTCCCTTGAAAATCCCGAATCATGTGAGGCTTGCCAATGACGATTCAGCCAGCAGGTGCCCCTCTGTTAAATCCAGGATTCAATTTAACGCTGCGCCCAATGCGATATCCTGAATTTTATGATATGTACAAAAACGCGATTAAGAACACATGGACGGTCGACGAGGTTGATTTCTCCACGGACGTAACTGACCTCGCTCAAAAAATGGGACCTGGAGATCGCCATCTCATTCAAAGGCTCGTAGCATTCTTTGCTACTGGAGACTCCATCGTTTCCAATAATCTGGTTTTGAATCTTTATAAGCACATTAATGCACCCGAGGCACGAATGTATCTGTCTCGCCAACTCTACGAAGAGGCGTTGCATGTTCAGTTTTACCTAACCTTACTGGACACGTACGTGCCAGACCTTGAGGAGCGCGCCAAGGCTTTCTCGGCTATAGAAAATATACCCGCGATCAAAGCCAAAGCAGAGTTCTGTCAAAAATGGATCGACTCAATCAACAAACTTCAAGAACTGCGAACCCGCGACGAAAGGCAGAGTTTTTTACTCAATGTTATTTGTTTCGCCGCGTGTATAGAGGGTCTATTTTTCTTCGCGGCTTTTGCATATGTATACTACCTCAGGAACCGAGGATTATTACACGGCTTAGCTGCTGGAACAAACTGGGTATTCCGGGATGAAAGTGGGCACATGGCTTTTGCTTTTGAGGTCATCAGGCAGATCCGCCATCAGGAACCCGAACTGTTTGATCACGATTTGGAAATCAAAGTCCGTCAAATGCTCAATGAAGCTGTAGAGTGTGAAACCCAATTTGCAGAGGATGTACTAGGGAAAAATGTCCCGGGTATGACATCCAAAATGATGCGTCAATATCTAGAATTTATTGCAGATCAAAGACTGCATGCCCTGGGCATGACCCCACAGTACGGACAAAAAAATCCATTTTCATTTATGGAACTCCAGGATGTACAGGAGCTCACAAATTTTTTTGAGAGACGATCAAGCAGCTATCAAGTGGGCGTTACTGGAGACGTAGCATTTGATCTTAACTTTTAAAAACTGGCCTACTTAATTGTGC
>JBEIGW010000030.1:0-16983 GCA_040381655.1 Deltaproteobacteria bacterium | reverse complement strand
GGCCGCAAAAGCCTTGGTGGAAGCCAAAAACAAGTACAAGACAGCAAAAAATCGGAACATAAAAACTCCGCGAAAGCTTCGGACAAAGTGACAACTTATCCGAATATCATCGAATAAAGAAACATCGAGCCCGAAGATTTAACGCAATCAGCAAACAACCTCAACGAATTTCACATTAATTCAGCTAAAAAATTCCACCTTAAACCTTCGGACCCACTCCCCCTCGCGCCTGAGACAGCCATAAAATCAGGACAAAAATAGCAAGACTCGTAAATATCCCAACTATCAGCGCAATCGTCGAAAAACCTCTCCAAATGCTATAAAAAATAGCGCCCGCGGGACCACAAAATTTAACCGCCACCCACAGAAGACCGCTTCTGACGCCACTTCGAACATTACCCAGTTGAAGAGCCCTGCGAGAGATCTCTTCTAAGCTCACGGCCGCTAGGCAAAACGCGAGCGCCCCAAACGAAAAGCCCCCAACAACAGCCGCGGGGAAAAACATGGCTATAAAGCATGAGAAAGCGATAACGGCAACTAACAGCCTCGCCCCTGATGATTCTGCAAAAGTAACGAAATCCATCATTGTTTAGTGTCACTGCGATCCGATATTTCTTGCTCGGTTTTTTTTTTGCTCGTCTTTTATGATTTTCACCAAATACCGAAAAACCAAGTACCCACACAGCAGCAACGAAAGTGGTGTTGTTATAACAAGCCAGTTTGCTCCTATTGGATAATGCTTATTAAGATAAAATCCACCGTACATTCCACCGACCATGAAAATCACGAGCTCAAAATTTAAAACCAATAAATAGCTAAACTGGATTAAAAATTTATTCATAAACTTGTGGATAACTCATATTTTTTTGAAACGTCCATAATTTATAACATACTGACTTTCCTCAAAAAAATAAAGGAAAATAGTTTCTTGCCCAACCGCCCCTCCTCTGCTACGTTGCCCCCACTAAATTCCGCGATCTAGGGAATCACGAACCAAGGCCTCGCCTACCAAAGGCACATGTCCTTTTCAACCCGCGGTCGCTATCGATAACCTGGCAACATATTCAACCGAGGCAAATCACCGCATGACATCGCCAGCCAACATCACCCCTTGGGAACTCATCAAACAGGCCATCAAAGCTCAACTTCCTAACCAAGAGTACACAACTTGGGTCGCTCCTCTCGAGTGCACAAACGTATCCGCAAATCAATTATTCATCAAAGCGCCGAATATTCTTTTCTATCAGCGCATTCACGATTCTTATTTGCCGCTCATCGAAAAAATTAAGGCTGAACTAGGTCTTGATCAGTACTTCATTCAATTTGACACGCTCAATCCGATCGAAGGCGTCGATGAGGAGCCAGAATCCTGCGACTACGCGGCGACATCTAACTCAGTCAACTTTTCTGACGACGCCAAGCCAACAATGGCAAAACAAAATCATGAGGGGCATCTTAATCCTCTCTACACATTCGAGAACTTTGTAAAAGGCTCAAGTAACCAATTCGCCCTATCAACATGTCAAGCGGTCGCCAGTCAGCCTGGAAAGTCATATAACCCGCTCTTTTTATGTGGTAGCTCCGGCCTTGGTAAAACTCACTTGTTACACGCGGTCGGCAATGAGGTGATACGTCGAAATCCTGCCGCAAATGTCGCATACATCACTTCAGAGCGCTTTATGAATGAGATGATCTACTGCATCCGCTTTGGAAAAACGATGGAGTTTAGGCAAAAGTACCGCAGTTGTGACGTACTACTCATCGATGACGTTCAATTTATTTCTGGCGGTAAAAAGGCCACGCAAGAAGAATTCTTTCACACGTTCAACAGTCTTTACGGCGCAAAAAAACAAATCGTAATGACATCGGATGTACTGCCGCAATCTATTCCTGATATTGAAGATCGTCTTCGCAATCGATTTCAGTGGGGGTTAATCGCAGATATTCAACCCCCCGATGTCGAGCACCGCATCGCGATCCTTATTAGAAAAGCTGACGCGCTTGGCATAAAGCTTGATCATGATGTTGCTGAGTACATCGCGAGACATAAGAAAAAAGACATTCGCGAACTTGAGGGAGCGGTTCTTCGTCTCCGTGCATTTAGCGAATTTGATGATGTACCGATTACTCTTTCCCTTGCGCAATCGATTTTCCAGGATTTCTTCGTCGCTGAAGCGCCAAAAAAACTGTCCGTCGAAGATATTCAGAAAACGGTTGCTGAACATTTCAAAATCAAAATTGCTGATTTGAAATCAAAAAAGAAGCACGCCGCTGTCGCGCACCCAAGGCAAATAGCGATGTTTTTAGCCCGCAAGTTAACGCCCGCATCATTGCCGGAGCTAGGTCAGAAATTCGGCGGTAAAGATCACACAACAGTGCTCCATAACGTCAAAAAAATAGAGTCTGCTATCGTTTCGAATCTGGATCTGCGCGCTGTCGTGGACTCGCTACAACGTAACTTGGAGCACTTATCTTAATGGCGAGTACGTGTGGATTAGTTGTGGGTAAACCTTTTACTAACCTGGTCATAAACCAGGGAATCAATTGTGGGTGCCAGATGAATTGTTTTGGCCGCAAATCAGTAGTGAACAAGTATTCCAGCGTCGAACGACAGTCTTTTACACAGGCTACCCCGCGATATATTTTGTTTTTGTTCAATGAAAACGGATAATTAGGAAGATACGCACAGGGCGAGATTCGGAACTACTAATACCAATATTTAAGAAAGAATGATGAATACAAAACTAAAGGGAATCGACCTCCCATTCGGAAACACAAAGAGGATAATGACATGACTCTAAAGCTAACCATCGACAGAAACTTATTGAGCCTAGCTATGGCAAGAGTCCAAGGCGCCATGGCCGACCGAAATCTGGCTCACGTGGGCTTGAATGCCAGGAAAGGTCGCCTATATGTAGCGGCCGCTGATCAAGCGCTGGCAATTTTTAATGACCTACCTTGTGAGATAACTCGAGAGGGCGTGGTTTTTGTTCCCGCCAAATTATTCTCAGATCTCGCCCGAGAATTGCCTGAGGGGTCAGTTTTACTTGAGCGTGATGGGTCAAATCTTAAAGTTAGTGCCGGTCCAAATCGAGAGTTTACCATGAAACTTCCTATTGTTGAGGAAGCCACGTGGCGAGAATCACCGACGGTTGATTATGAAAATACAGCTGTCGTACCAGTTAGCAAATTAGCCTATATGATCGAGCAAGTTGGATCGTGCATTGCCACCGATTCCCCTCGAAATTACGGAACTGTCGCATTTTTACACCGACCGCAATCGGATAAATCGTGCCTTCGAATGGTTGGCACTGACTCGTTCCGATTATCCTTTTGCGATATCAGAATTGACATGCCAGACGCTTTCTTAAAAGTAGGCGTGAGTCTTACGAAAAGAGCTTTATCTGAGCTCGCTAGGTTGGCTACTGAGGGTTTTGATTCCGTAACATTGAGCATCTCTGATGACCAAACGACACTTGTTGCTCAAGTACCCAATTATCAGATTTTCGTCAGACTCTCGGCCGTTAAATATCCAAACTACACCGCCGTTATACCGGAAATTAAGCAACGTGGTGTTTTAATGAACACAAACCATATGAAAAGTGTGACGCGACGGGTTTTGTTAGCAGCAGATAAAAGCAGGGTTTTACAGTTGAGCTTTTCGGATGCATCACTTACCCTTAGCTCAAAGAATACCGCGCATTCCGAGAGTAGAGAGCGCATAGGTCTTGAAGGATATCATGGGGCGAAATGTGACATTGCGATCAATGGTAAGTACATTACCGATATTGTTAGTGTTACCGGCGCCGAAAAGATGTCTCTTCAGTTTAAAGACGCGGTTGAACCAATCGTTTTGACGCCTTATGGCGAACCGAACGATTGCAGCACGAAGCATATCCTTGTTCCGATCACTGGTAACCACGAAGTTACCGCGTGACTGGGAGCGAATGTGTTTTGTGCCTTTGCTGTTGTTGAAAATGTGACCACACGGACGTGCGCATAGAAGGGGCTGAGCGATGACTGAAGTTGATAAGACCGAGAAAAATCCTGACGGGAGTTCGTACTCTGCAGATAACATCCAAGTTCTCGAAGGTCTCGAGGCTGTGCGGAAAAGACCTGGGATGTATATTGGATCCACGTCTGTCGACGGACTCCACCACTTAGTTTATGAGATCGTCGATAACTCAATCGATGAGGCCATGGGTGGGCATTGCTCCAAGATTGACGTCACCATTCATCTCGATAACAGCGTTTCTGTTCGAGACAATGGCCGCGGTATCCCTGTTGAAATCCACAAGAAAGATAATAAGAGCGCCCTTGAAATCGTTATGACGGTACTCCATGCGGGAGGAAAGTTTGACGATAAGGCCTTCGCCTTCTCAGGCGGTCTTCACGGTGTTGGTGCGTCTGTGGTAAACGCGTTGTCAGAGTGGTGCCGAGTTGAAGTCAGACAAAACGGCAAAGTGCATATGCAAAGCTTCAAGCGCGGCGTCCCCGATGGCCCCATCTCTGTCATCGGAACGACTGAGTCCCGCGGTACGATGACAAAATTTAGGCCCGATTCCGAGATCTTTCCAGATACAAATTTCCATTTTGATACGCTTGCAAAGCGTTTGCGAGAACTTGCGTTTTTGAATCAGGGTCTCGAAATTAACTTAAATGATGAAAGAACAGATCAAAAATCACAGTTCGTATATGAGGGCGGATTAACATCTTTTTGCGACTATTTAGTGAAGGGAAAGAACCCGCTTCACTCAAAGCCGATGACAATCAAAGGTCAACAGAAAGACGGCGACAAAGTTGTCTTTGTGCTCGACTGTTCCCTGCAATGGACCGATGCTTATACCGAGAGTTTTTTCTCATATGTGAACAACATCAATACCGTCGAGGGCGGTAGCCACGTCACAGGCCTTAGAGCGGCCTTGACAAGGGTTATTAATACATTTGCGGAAAAGACAGGCGCCCTCAAGCAATTTAAAGAAGGAATCACCGGTGATGACATCCGTGAGGGCTTATGCGGTGTCGTAGCGGTTCGAGTAAAGAACCCTGAATTTCAGGGCCAAACGAAGACAAAATTAGGCAATACCGAGGTTCGTCCCTGGGTTGAGCAACTTGTTACCGATAAGCTCACGACCTATTTTGACGAAAACCCAGAGGTAGGCAAACGCATTGTAGGCAAAATTATCGATGCTGCGCGAGCAAGGCTAGCTGCCAAAAAAGCGCGCGAATTAACGCGGCGGAAAGGGGCGCTTGATTTTGCCGGATTGCCAGGAAAAATGGCCGACTGTCAGGAAAAGGATCCAAGCCTTTGCGAGTTGTTTTTAGTCGAGGGTGATTCCGCAGGAGGATCCGCGAAACAAGGTCGTGACCGAAAAACTCAGGCCGTACTGCCGCTGCGCGGTAAGATTTTAAACGTCGAAAAAGCGCGCTACGATAAAATGTTGTCCAGCCAGGAAATCAAACTTCTCATTCAGGCACTTGGAACAGGCATTGGTAAAGATGACTTCGATATAACTAAGTTACGATACAACAAGATCATATTGATGACAGACGCCGATGTCGACGGCGCCCACATTCGCACGCTTCTGCTCACGTTCTTTTTTAGGCAAATGCCACAAATTATTGAGAGAGGATATCTCTACATCGCTCAGCCCCCGCTTTATAAATACAAAAAGGGCAAGGTTGAGCGTTATCTCAAAGACGACTCTGCATTGCTAGATTTCCTAAGTGAGGCAGGAATTAGTAATGTTGAAGTCAAGGACGCACAAAATCGCGCAATCGATCGCAATGTCTTGAAGTCCTTGATGGCTAAATTACAGCGCTATCTACAGCTCATGGATCTTGCTTGTCGCCGCCGCGCCCGAGGGGTTGTCGATTATATCATTCAACATGAAGACATTGGTCCCCAAAATCTTGCAAGTGAGGAATCGGCCTTGGCTCTTGGAAAAAGGGTGTGCGACGATATAAAATCCCACGACGTAAGAGCTTACACCAACGTCCATGTGATCTTTGATCAAGAATACAGCCGCTACAGGTTGATGATCGACACAAGAGAGCGAGACATCCCACAGACAAGCCAAATCGACGCAGGCTTCTTTGCGAGCGGAGAGATAGTTGAGCTCAAGAGACTACGAAAACAAATGGATGAAATCGCTCAGGCACCGTTTACTTGGATGAGTTTGAAGAAGCCAAAGAAAGACGATGTTGAGGATTCGACAGATCAGGGTGGAGACGAGGCGTCCCAGCCGACAGTGTTGCGAACTCTCGCCGACCTGAAAGATTTTATCGTTCAAGAAGGCCGTCGAGGTGCATACGTGCAGCGCTATAAAGGGCTTGGTGAGATGAACCCTGACCAGCTAGCCGACACTACGATGAAGCATGCGCACCGTACCTTGCTTCAGGTCGAGGTCGAAGATGCTATGGAAGCGGACTCGCTGTTCTCGACCCTGATGGGAGACGACGTCGATCCTAGGCGTGAATTTATCCAGCAAAACGCGCTTAATGTTAGAAATCTCGATATCTAGTCGTGACCGCTGAGTTTTACTGACGCTGTAATGACAGAGTAAGGATGTTGAAATGGAACCCGCAAATAGTGTGATACCGATCAAAATAGAAGAGGAAATGCGTACGGCATTTCTCGATTACTCGATGTCCGTCATCGTGTCCCGAGCACTTCCAGATGTGAGAGACGGCTTAAAGCCGGTGCATCGCCGCATCCTTTTCGCTATGCATAATTTAAAAAATTATCACAACCGACCCTATCTGAAGAGCGCCCGTGTTGTTGGAGAGGTTATCGGCCGATACCACCCTCACGGCGACAGTTCGGTATATGAGGCTCTCGTTCGGCTCGCTCAGGATTTCGCGATGCGCTACACGCTCGTCGATGGTCAAGGTAACTTCGGATCCATCGACGGAGACTCTGCCGCAGCTATGCGTTATACAGAGTGTCGTTTGGAAGAAGTCGCCGAGCTGCTCTTGACCGATATTGAAAAAGAGACGGTAGATTTCGGACCAAACTACGATAACAAAGAAGAAGAACCACTTGTTTTGCCAACTAGGCTGCCGCAGCTTCTCGTAAACGGAGCCTCTGGTATCGCCGTCGGCATGGCGACAAATATCCCTCCGCATAACTTGGGAGAGGTTCTCGACGCCCTTCTCGCTCTGATCGAAAACCCCTCCATGAGAATCGAAGAGCTCATGGCTTACGTTAAGGGCCCAGACTTTCCAACTCGTGGACAGATTGTCGGTGTGGCTGGTATTCGCGAAGCGTTTATGACGGGCCGCGGATCCGTAGTCATGCGCGCCAGGTCAATTGTGGAGCCTGTGCCGAAATCTCAAGGCAAAGAGCAGATTGTTGTCACCGAAATACCTTACCAAGTTAATAAGGCGCGCTTAATCGAGCGAATAGCGGACTTAGTTCGTGAAAAGAAGCTTGAAGGTATCACGGATCTTCGGGATGAATCTGCGGAAGACGATATACGCGTTGTTATCGAATTGAAAAAAGGCGAGATCCCCGACATCATCCTCAATAACCTTTATAAGCTAACACCAATGCAGACAAGTTTTGGTGTGAACGCCGTGGCGTTGGTCAATGGGGCACCGAAGATTCTCAATCTCAAGCAGATGCTTGAGCAATTCTATCTACACCGCAGGGAAGTTGTTGTTAGAAGGACGGCTTATGAATTAAGACAAGCCGAGGCTAAGGGGCACATACTTCTTGGTTTAAAGATCGCTGTCGAAAACATTGATGAAGTGGTTCGAACCATTCGCGGTGCTACAGACACCGATGCCGCTCATCAAGATTTGGTGGCGCGATTTAAGTTATCCGATACGCAGGCTAAAGCTATTCTTGAGATGCGACTGGCTAAGCTTACAGGGCTTGAGCGAGACAAGATTATCGCCGAATATAACGAGACGATGGCACTGATAGCCGACCTGCAAGACATCCTCGCGACACCTGCGCGAGTTACCAAAATCATTACGGATGACTTCAGGGACCTGCGAGAGCGTTTTGCGGATGAGCGGAAAACCGAAATCATCGCCGATGCGGCAGACGAACTTACCATGGAGAGTCTGGTCGCTGATGAGGAGGTAGCCGTAACAATTTCACAAGCGGGCTATATCAAGCGGACCCCAATTGTAGAAATCAGAGCGCAGAAGCGCGGCGGTAAGGGCAAAAGTGGCATGCTGACTAAGGAAGAGGACATGGTGAAGAGTCTCTTCATCTCGTCCAACCATCAGTCGCTTCTATGCTTCACCAATAAGGGCCGTGTATACGACATTAAGGTTTATCAAGTGCCGGAGTTGCCGCTACGTAGTAAAGGCAAGCATTTCGCAAATCTCATCAAGCTAGAAGAGGGCGAAAAGGTCGTAAGCGTTCTGCCAGTCAAAGAGTTTTCGGAGGGAAAATTTATAATTAGCGCTACAGCTCAAGGCTATGTCAAGAAAACAGAGTTAATGGCCTATGATAACATTAGGACCACTGGAATTATTGGTCTTAAGCTGGAAGATAACGACTCACTCATTGGTTGCGCTATCTCGAATGGCAAAAACGATGTCGTTATGGCGACAAAGCAAGGTAAAGCCATCAGATTTAATGAGGACGAAATCAGGCCCATGGGGCGAAGTGCTCGTGGCGTGACTGGAATTCGTTTTGGCGAAGAGGACGACCACGTTATAGGCCTAGAGGTTATCGACGCCGAGTCAACCATACTTACTGTTTGTGAAAATGGTTACGGCAAACGGAGTCCTTTGGACGAATATCGTCAACAAACTCGCGGCGGAAAAGGCATTTACACCATTAAGCTGAGCGAGCGCAACGGCCTAGTGGTGAGCATTGTCCAGGTTGCGGATACAGATGACGTCATGCTGATGACTACTGGTGGTAAGATCGTTCGATTCAGCGTGGAAGAGCTGGGCGTAATCAGCCGACACACACAAGGAGTTCGTCTCATCAATGTTGATGAGGGCGAAAAAGTGATTGGTGTATGCAAGGTTATAAAATTCGAAGGCGAGGAAGTTGGATAACGTAGAATCCCTTATACGCTCGTTTCAATCCTCAGGCCTATACACCCATGTGTATGTGGCCTGTGGTTTTTTAAATCATTCAGATATTTTGTATCAGCGCGAGTTGACCGCCGATAATCGCAATATTTTCGACCTCTCAAGCGTTACCAAGGCCCTGGTCACGACGCCTCTAACTCTTGCCCATGCAATAAGATCTAGCCGATCCGCGAACGAGACAACCCTTCACGACTTGTACGGCGCAAAGACGTGCTCGGAATTTGGCGAGTATGTGGCAAATCTTACCCTATGGCAGATGCTTAGGCATGAAACAGGACTTCCAGCTTGGCGAAACTTTTATGTTGAGTGTGACGGCCATAGGCAATCACTTACAGAATCCTTGCAACGTGCGCTTGGAGATGGATTTAACAGTCCTCCCCAAAACAAAAATCACGCGGAACTTTACAGTGATATCGGATTTATGATCCTCGGCCGTCTTATTGAGAAAAATACTGGACGAAAATTAAACGAGGAGTGGGCTTACTTCGCTAAATCAATTGGATTTAGTAACTTTTTGAGCCTCGGAAGTTCCGTGATGATTGATGCTCCTAGGGCTGTCCCAACTGCCTTTTGCCCCGTGAGAGGACGGGAGCTGATCGGTGAAGTTCACGATGAAAACGCCTCGGTAATGGGAGGCTTTACTGGCCATACAGGTCTTTTTGGTTCGGGGTCGGCAGTTTGCGAGTTTGTGCAAAAGCTTTGGCAAAGCGATGTGGGCAACAAAATTATCAGGGCAAATTTTGATCAAGCGAGCTCCTCAGGAGATTCGCTTCTTGGTTGGCGCAAGGGGAGAGATTTAAGTTCTAGAACATTCGCATCAGGACGAGGGTGTGGGCATCTTGGGTTTACCGGAACCGCATTCTGGGTCGATCCCCAGTCACACGCATTCGCTGTTATATTAACAAACCGGGTGATTTCGGGCCGCATGCCAGGTCTTGCGATAAAAGACATGAGATCGCAGGTCTTTGCCCGGCTTTGGGATATTCTGCAAGCCAACATGAACCCATGACAGACTCAAACAATATTCGAGACGTTGTCATTATCGGCAGAGGTTTCGCCGGCCTCAGCTTGGCCGTTGAATTAGCGCAATCTGGGGCCGCGCGCGTTGAAATCATTTATGACGAAAATGATGCCTTTGAGGCATCGAGCGCAGCCCACGGTATATCGACGATCAAAGGGATTTTTGAGGCAGATTCTGACCTATTTTCAAAAAAAATTGAGGGCCATCGTGGTTTTAATGAGTGGCTCCAAAGTCTTGAGATATTGGTCGGATCCAAGCGCCCACCCGATGTTTGGCGATCGGGTGTGTCAGAGTCATTTAGTACGATAGAAGATTTTAGAAAAGATTTCGGTAGAATTTATCGCAAAGATTTTGCCGGCTTGAAAAATGTAAAGATCGACTTTGCCGTTAAAGATCAATTCGCGACCGCCTTCTATCCAGCGGACTTTTGGATCGATCCGCATTACCTGTTGGATCTCCTGATGGCTGCTAGCAAACGACTTGGCGTTATATTCACAACGGATCGTGTTTTAAAAATTCATCCAGCGCAAGGCCACTCCGAGCTTAAACTCAAGTTTGCCGACACGATTAAGACGCGATGCGTAGTTATTTGTGCTGGCGCCGGGACGGCAGCACTTATTCCCAGGGGCGGCCCCGAAGCCCTGCGCCACTTATTCGCCGTTGCTGGGTGCACTTATCGGGCGCGGAATAATCAAATAGAATTGTTCGAGGTCAAGGGAACTGCAGGAGTCATATCTTTTGGAGAAAATATTTATTGGGGATCAACGAGCGAGTCTGCCCATGAGTTATCAGCGAATTTAACTCTGGCTAAACCGCCGAAAAACTCCGAGCAGATTTTTTCAGGACAAAAATTATTATCAAAGCTAGGGCTTCATAAAATAAGTCCAACTAGTATTAAACCGGCTTGGGGAGTGCGGGTCAGAACTCGTAAACGAGATCCTTTCGTTGGCTGCGCTGATCCTCTTGCCAATGTTTGGGCAAGTACGGGATTTTATAAAAGTGGTATTACGCTGTGCTGGCTTTTATCGAAAAGTGTCTCAAAGAAGCTTTTAGAATCGATTACAATCTCTGAGCGCCAAGCGACTTCCAATCGCTAACACGCGTTAGCCACCGAGCGTCGTCGAACGCTTGCCAGGAGTCAAGCCGCAATGAAACCCAAAGCCGCTCATTTTGCGGAAACTGTGCCACTAAAGTTGCCGGAACGGTGATTTTCCCAATTGATGCAGGTGCGCTACAAGTGATGCCTTTAAAGGCACCAGATGGTGATATCGATAGAGTTACCATCGAGTTTTTGGGATCGCCCTCTAGGATCCACGAGGCCACAAATGTCTGTGTAGCCGTTAGTTTTAAAGCCGGTGGATCGACGTCCTCTAAAAAATCGTCATCTGCAGCCGCTTGGTCTCGACCGGCGAACGTGACCGATCTAAGAAGAGTTGGTTTAGCAATGCGCAGCTGACCATAGCCACTCGATGTTCGAGCCGTTACGCTCCATTCTGTGCTTTGCCGTTGTGCGGCAGCAAAAGAACCTGCCACAGCAGAGTTGGAAATCACCGCAGCGCTAGCGTTGATAAAGCCGCGACTGGTTACACTAAGAATCTGGTTGGACTTCCTGGAAGCGGAAAGCGATGGCGCAACGGTATTTAGATTGCAGGATGGATTTTGAACTTTTGACAAGGCGGCTGAAAGGGTCTCGCTAGGACGATCCGCGCCAGCGATTGAAGATAATTCTAGTCGAGCACCACCTAAGTCGACGGAAAAAACATTAATAGTATCCCGATCTGCGGTAGGTGGACTTTCCGTTATGATCAGACCTTTGGCGGCCTTTTCGTCATCGTTGGCCGGCCAGGACATGATGACGATGGTGACCGTTTGATCTTTTGGTAAACCCGTAATGGTCTCGCTGAATTTTGTGGCAGACCGTCCAACGCAAGTTGTGTAGCTAGCGACAGATTTTTTTTCAGATGATGTTGGAAAAAAGCCAAACTTGCAGTTAGCCGCAACGCGGGTTTCAAAGCCCAGGTTTATGGAAAGTTTATCTAGGGAGCGCTCAAATGTGACCGACTCGGGAATAACGATAGAATCAGTGGCGCCTGCGCGTCTCGGCGCCTTGGGCGCAGCCCCAAATTTGCAGCTGGCCAAACAAAATGTGGCATAGACCGCTAGGGTCATAATGATCCAAGGCATTTTGCATTTCATCTGTGACACCATAGGCCCCACGTAACGTCGACTAAAATAAATAGACAGCATCTTTAGTCTATCAAAAATGCGATATTGACCTATAATCCTGGAACCATCTAAAAATCACGGGGCGGCTTTTTGTTCATCACGTTTGCTACTATAAACACCCCTTCGGATTAAGGTATTTATGTCTATTAATGATTTGACCCAAGCTTTAACGTATTTTCTAGCCATGTTGTTTGCGTTGACGTTTCACGAGGCTGCTCACGCTTTCGCCTCACACAGTTTTGGGGATGACTCGGCCAAGCGCGAAGGGCGATTGAGCCTGAATCCCACCGTGCACATGGACATGGTGGGGACAGTTGCGTTGCCCCTGGTTTGCTCGGTGCTTGGCGCTCCATTTATTGGTTGGGCAAAGCCAGTGCCCTATGATGAGAGAAATTTCAAAAATCCGACTCGTGATGTCGTACTGACAGCCGCGGCGGGACCGTTGGCCAACCTTTTCTTGAGCTTTGTTTGTTTGATTATTTTTCGGTTAAACGATCAACTTGATTGGGCCATTTTTGCCAAGGGCAGCTTCCTGGCTCCCCTGATGGGGGTCGTTGGTGCCATGATTTATGTGAATGGCATCTTAGCGTTTTTAAATCTTATTCCTCTGCCGCCTCTGGATGGGGCTACAATCATGCGCGCTTTCATGGATAGGAATTTGTGGGAGCGTTACGAGATGGCCGTAGCCCCTTGGGGTTTTGTCATCATTTTGGTCTTGGCATCGATGGGTGGGTTGAATTGGATCAGCGGGCTTACAGCTGTTTACGTCAGTTTTATGGAAGCGCTCGCCTCCCCCATTCTATCACTCCTGCTATAGGCTTGGACAATCCGCCCGAGCACCCCGCTTATAGTTCACTTTTTGGGCTCATTTTTATTGACCGCCGAATGACTTTTTCTATAGGATTTAGGTCCAGCATAGGGTTATGTTCCCGAGCTCGGGTCAACAAAGGTCTCCCGCCCCAAAGAAATCGACTTTTAGATTTGTCCGGACAGCAAGATGCGTGCAAAACAGCGTACGAAATACATTTTTGTAACCGGCGGTGTGGTGTCATCTCTGGGTAAGGGTATCGTGGCCGCGACAGCGGGCGCACTTCTAGAGACTCGCGGCTTGCGTGTTATTTTGACTAAGGCGGACCCTTATATAAATATTGACCCCGGTACTATGAGTCCGCATCAGCACGGCGAGGTTTTTGTAACGGACGATGGTGCTGAGACGGATCTTGATATTGGACACTACGAAAGATTCACCCACGCCACCCTAAGCCGAGCCAACAGCTTCTCGGCGGGAAAAGTATACGACACCGTCCTTTCGAAAGAGCGCCGCGGAGACTACCTTGGCGGAACCGTTCAGGTGATTCCCCATATCACCGATCAGATCAAGGAGTTTATTTTTAAAGCAAGCGAAGGCGCAGATATTGCTATAATTGAGGTTGGGGGTACGGTTGGAGATATTGAGAGCTTGCCATTCCTTGAGGCGATTAGGCAGATCCGCTACGACCTCGGCGACAGCAACTGTATGCTCATTCATCTAACTCTTGTGCCTTACATTGCAGCCGCGAAGGAGCTAAAAACAAAACCCACGCAGCACTCGGTTAGGGATTTACGTCAAATTGGTCTGCAGCCAGATATGCTTGTGTGTCGTAGTGATCGTAAAATACCAACTGAGCAGCTTAAGAAAATCGCTCAGTTTTGTAACGTCAAACAAGATCGGGTTTTCGAAGCCCTAGATGCAGACAGTATTTATCGACTTCCACTGCTGATGAATAATCAAGGGTTTGATCAGGCGATTGTTGAGACCCTAAATATCTGGACGGGCGCTCCAGATTTGGCGGCCTGGCGTCGAATCGTCCATAATCTTGATCACCCCTCAGTCACTACAAAGATCGCGGTTGTTGGCAAGTATGTTGGCGTTTTTGATAGCTACAAATCAATCGATGAAAGCTTGGTCCACTCAGGCATCGCTAATGGCTGCAAGGTCGACGTCGAATATCTCGACGCCGATGAGATAACTCCTGCTAACGTTAATCAAACGTTAGCAAGATTCGATGGAATCCTTGTTCCAGGCGGCTTTGGTTCAAGGGGTGTTGAGGGCAAGATCACGGCGATAAAGTTTGCGCGTGAATCGGGTAAGCCGTTTTTTGGGATTTGTCTTGGAATGCAGGTGGCGGCCATTGAGTTTGCTCGGCATGCGCTCAAGCTAACAAGAGCCCACAGTCAGGAATTTGACCCACAGTCGCCGGACCAAATTATTCACCTCATGGATAGCCAGAGGGCGGTCACCACCAAAGGCGGCACCATGCGCCTTGGCGCTTATCCTTGTATGTTGACTCAGGGGTCAAAGGCTCATCAAGCATATGGCGGAATTGAGATTAGCGAGCGCCATCGCCATCGATTCGAATTTAACAATGACTACCGCGCGAAGTTTGAAGCTGCCGGGGTCGTGTTTTCTGGTCTTTCGCCAAATGGTGACTTAGTTGAGATTATGGAAATGAAATCCCACCCATGGTTTGTGGCTTGTCAATTTCACCCAGAGCTAAAGAGTAGGCCCACCAGGGCTCACCCGCTGTTTCGCGATTTTGTCGCGGCCGCTATTCAGTCGAAAAAGGCAAAGTAATGTCAGAAAAGTCTGCGATTAATGTTGAATTGCGCGAAAATTTCGTTCGGTCTGGTCGTAAGGCGCTCGAAGAAGAAGCTCAGGCGCTTCGAGATACAGCTTTAAAATTAGGTGACCCATTTGCTAAAGCGGCCGAGCTGATGCTGGCTGCAAAGGGTAAAATCGTCGTCACCGGCCTTGGAAAGTCTGGGCACGTTTCCCGTAAAATCGCAGCGACTTTAGCCAGCACCGGAACTCCGTCTTTTTATCTGCATCCCGCCGAGGCACTGCATGGTGATTTGGGCGTCATTCAACGTCAAGACGTACTATTGAGCGTCGCATTTGGTGGTGAAACGGATGAAGTCATCTCGGTGGCCCGACACGCAAAAAGAATTGGCGTCGCCGTGGTGGCTATTACTGGAAACCTGCAGTCATCGCTAGCCAAACTTGCGGACTTCGTTCTAGACGGTTCAGTATCAAAGGAGGCTTGTCCTCATAATCTTGCGCCGACGGCGTCCACCACGGTGGCCCTTGCTTTGGGCGATGCGCTCGCGGTGGCCCTAATGGATGCGCGGGGGTTCAGCGCCGCAGATTTTGCTCGCCTGCATCCATCTGGGGCGCTTGGTCGCAAGTTGTCGATGGTTCGTGATCTTATGAAACCGGCGGGAGCGGCCCTTCCCGCGGTTAGTCCGGAGGCGTCGTTTCATGAGGTTTTGGAGGCTGTAACCCGCAAGAACTATGGAATTGTTCCAGTTGAGGATAAGTCGGGCCAGTTAATCGGCGCCATTTCAGACGGCGACATAAGGCGGGCCTTGTTAGCACAAGGCGCTGGAGCGATTCACCTGCTAGCCAGTCAGATGATGACAAGGTCTCCTCGCACCATTGGCGGCGATAGTCTGGCCATTGACGCATTTAAGCGGATGGAAGAGGCACAAATTACCTCAATTTTTGTTATTGATGATGCTAGGCCCGGAGTTTTGCTTGGATTAGTCAGAATGCATGACCTTCTGGCCGCAAAGATCGTATAATAGTTCTCGTCATGAGCAAGAGCAGAATATTCTTCATATTTATATCGTTGGCAGTAACTGCCGCGGCGGTATTTATTTACTTAAATCAAAGCAATCAACGCAGCCGGAAGAATATTGCGGAATCCTCAATAAAGTCAAAGCTCCGAAACTACGAGCTATATCGATATCGACAAGACCAGCTGGTTGCTCGAGCGACTGGTTCCGAAGCGACATTATATGATCAGGGCCGCCTGGTATGCGAAGGTGGCGCTAGGGCTGTGAGGATATCTCGCGAGCTTCGGCAAGAGATATCATCGGATACTGCTGAGGTGATTTTTCAAACAGAAAACTTTTTCGGCCAGGGTGCGGGCATGGTAGATACAATTCTCTTTTCTGGCAATGTGGACTATGTTCGCGGAAATAGCCGTTTCCAGACAGACTGGATTAAGTATAGCGAAAAAACGGGAGAGGCGGTCTCCGATAGGCCGGTCAGAATTGAGTCCGAAGGTCAATTTATCGCTGCGGAAGGCGGTATGATCTACAACGCCAAGACGGAAGATCTTCGTCTAAAGGGCGGCGTTTTTGGAAGTCTACGAACTGATTTGATGGACAAGCAGCGCGGAGGCAAGCCAAAGAAATGATTTTTCGGACACCGGCGAGCACATGTATCATTTGGATGAGCACGATGACGATCTTAGGCATCGTCGCGTCACCTGGTGCCCGCGCGGAGTTAATCGAAGATGCCGAGGACATCGAGACGACAGCGCCAGTGAAGCCAAGCACTCCGAGTAAGTCGCCCCATTCTTCTGATTCGGCACCAAAGAGCGAGCCCGGAAGTAAGGTGCAGCAGGCCGGATCTCCCGCTAAGCCAACTGCCGAGGAGGCTAAGCCAGCGCCTAAAAGCAAAGGTAAAGCTGGAAAAGCTGGTGTTGTCAAATTTTGGAGCAAGAGTTTATCCGGCCTTAAAAATCCTGGCACACTGATGCTTGAAGAGAACGTTGTCGTGACCCAAGATGATGTGCGCCTTGAAGCTGATAAAGCTACAATATTTTTTGAATCAATATCTCGAGACG
>JBEIGW010000029.1:0-17040 GCA_040381655.1 Deltaproteobacteria bacterium | reverse complement strand
CTCATGCCAGTGAGTTGGCCCGAGTTTGGCAAGCTTCATCCTTTTGTTCCTAAAGAGCAATCGGCCGGGTATCAAGAGATGTTTACGCAGCTCGAGCAGTGGCTATGCGAGATCACTGGATTTAGCGCCATAAGCCTTCAGCCTAATAGCGGCAGTCAAGGTGAGTATGCCGGGCTTCTCGTCATCCGCGCTTATCTTAAGGCAATAGGCCAAGGACACCGCAAGACTTGTCTGATACCGCAGTCAGCGCATGGCACTAACCCTGCAAGTGCCGCGATGGCAGGCATGAGAATAGTCATTGTTGGGTGTGATGAGGACGGCAATATTGACATTGCCGATTTACAGAAGAAAGCTGCCGAAAATTCCACTGATTTAGCTTGTCTAATGGTCACATATCCTTCGACGCACGGCGTATTTGAAGAGGGTATTCGTGAAGTTTGCGAGATTATTCATAAACACGGTGGCCAGGTCTATATGGACGGCGCCAACATGAACGCTCAGGTGGGGCTCTGTCGTCCCGGAGATTTTGGCCCTGATGTGTGCCACTTGAATCTGCATAAGACATTTTGCATTCCTCATGGCGGCGGTGGCCCCGGAATGGGCCCTATCGGCGTGGCTAAACATCTTGCCGACTATTTACCAGGTCACCCGCTTTCGGAGATGGTTGGGGGACGCCATTCTTTTGCGGTATCGGCCGCTCAGTGGGGAAGCGCAAGCATTCTACCGATTTCTTGGATGTATATTCGTATGATGGGTGCGAGCGGGCTTAAGAAAGCTACTCAAATAGCCATCATGAATGCAAATTACATCGCAAAAAAATTAGACCCACACTTCCCAGTTCTTTACAGGGGTCAATCTGGTCTTGTTGCCCATGAATGCATTGTCGATATTCGTGACTTCAAATCCCAAACTGGTGTTGAGGTTGAGGATATCGCCAAACGTCTGATGGACTATGGGTTTCACGCGCCAACGGTTTCATTCCCTGTAGCTAACACCCTCATGATTGAGCCAACGGAGAGTGAAAGTAAGGCTGAGCTCGACCGTTTTTGTGACGCCATGATCAGTATTAAGTCGGAAATCGACAAAATAGCGCGTGGTGAATGGGACAAGACCGTGAACCCACTGAAACAAGCACCCCACACATCTTCCATGATAGCGAGGGATCAGTGGGATTTGCCCTACTCTAGATCGGTGGCGGCGTTTCCCGCGCCATGGACGCGGTCTAGAAAGTTCTGGCCATCGGTGGCTCGTATTGACAATGCATTAGGCGACAGAAACCTTGTCTGTACGTGCCCGGAAATATCCGAGTACCAATGAGTTGAGCGAGCTTCACGGGAGCCTAGAGCTCCCTATTCTTTTATGAATGACTCGTAGGCCTTCGCATCCAAGAGTCCCGATACGTCTGATGGATTATCTAGCTCGATTTTGATGAGCCAGCCATTTTTATAAGTGTCACCTTGTAGACTTTCAGGCGCACTCTTGAGAGCTGTGTTAACGGCAGTGACTTTGCCAGCCAACGGCATATATAGGTCACTCACCGTTTTTGTTGATTCAATTGTTCCAAACGAATCACCCGCTTTATAGGATTTTCCTGCCTCGGGCAAATCTACGAACACGATATCGCCTAGCTGCTCCACAGCGTAAGCCGTTACGCCAACCGTACCCGTCTTACCCTGGACATCAATCCACTCATGATCTTTTGTGTATTTGAAATTAGTCGGAAATTCCATAATGATCCTCCAGAAATTAATTTACTTAGTTCGAGCTGCATAAAGTGGGCGGCGAACAATTTTGGCAAGCTTTTGATGGCCTCTGATCTCCACCGAAATCGTCCCCCCATCTGCAAGAGAGCTATCTACTAATGCCATTCCTCCGGAACCGCCAACGGTTGGCAGAACGGAGCCACTGGTAACCTCACCAACACGTTGTCCATTTGCGACTATCGGCAGTCCGTGTCGGGGGATCCCGTCGTCGGTCATAGTGAACGCGACCATGCGACGCTTCACACCAGAACTTTTTTGTGCGATTAAAGCGTTCCGACCGACGAACTCCCCCTTGTCGATCTTTGTAGCCCAGGAGATACCAGCTTCTAAAGGTGAGACACTTTCATTCATGTCATTACCGTATAACAAGTAGCAAGCTTCAAGGCGAAGTGTGTCACGAGCGCCAAGCCCAACCGGCACCACGCCATGTTTTCCGGCGAGCTCATGAAGAGCCGCCCACACCTTTGGCGCACTCACAGCAGGAAGGTAAATTTCAAAGCCGAGCTCCCCCGTATAGCCTGTTCTGGCTATTAAAGCGCCTTCGCCACCAAGCCGGCTTTTCATGATATGAGTGTAGCCCAAGTTTTTTAATGATTGGGCTTCGTCGGCTTGAAGCAGTGACGATATGGCCGCTAGTGAATGGGGGCCCTGTACAGCAATCTGCGCCCACTGGTCACTTTCATCTGTGACCGTTACCTGAAAGTCGCGAGACTTGTCGCGAATCCATTCGAAATCCTTTTGTCGATTTGACGCGTTGACGCAGATAAAGAATTCGTCCTCGCCCATTTTATAGATGATTAAGTCATCGATCATGCCGCCGGCAGTATTAAGAATAGCGCTATATTGGCCCGCTCCAGCACTCAAACGAGCCACGTCATTAATCGTTAACCATTGCAAAAATCGCGCGGCATCTTTGCCCGTGACCCTAATTTCGCCCATGTGACTGACATCGAAAATACCGCATGCTTGCCGCACTGCTTTATGTTCTCCCAGAACGCTGGAGTAGCTTACGGGCATGAGCCAGCCGCCAAACGGCACCATTTTGGCACCAGCTTGAACGTGCATGCTGTAGAGGGGCGTTTTTCGATGTCCTGCTGTAACGTCTGCCACGGAAGCTCCCAAAGAGGCTGGCTCGAACCAATGCGTTGGTCGGCCAAAAAACAAATTATTGCAGAACTTTATGGGACTGTGATGGAGGTGTCAACGAAGCTAACACGTGACGATATTTTATAGCCACCCTGAATCCATAACCCACTGAAATAAAGAGGTTTATCTATTGGTATAAAGTTTGCTCATGGGGCGTTAGGGCCGTGGTCTCGATGCCGCGGCTTGGGCGGACAATGGTTTCATATGGGCATCGATTTTTAGAGATCGCCGATTGTTGGTGGAAAAAAGCTGTTGTTGTTAATTGCAGAATGCGGACGTGGGAGTTGAATTATGGAAAAGCTATCCGGTATTGGTTCAAGAATAAGTCATTTTAAACGTCAGTTAGCGTTGGCCGGCGTGTTCCTTGGTTTCATGTTGGCAGGAATCAGCGAAGCCGCTACTGTGTACAGTTGTGCGGGCAATGGCGAGCGCTGTGTTGTCCGCCTAGAAGACGGAATGGTTGGAGATCAGGTCCGAGTTTTGGACGAAAAGGCAAGGCCAATTGCCACTGGTCGGATTGTAAAAAGACGCGGCAACTTCGCAGTCATAACAGTCTCCAACGCGCGCCAAACAGTGCGCAAGGGTTATCCGGTTATTGTAAACATCGACAGCCGCTCAAGTAGTTTGCAATGGGCGGCATCGTTCACAAATCAGGACTAACTACCGACGGAATCTTCGCCGACCTGTCGATTGTTATCATCACGTTGAATGAAGAAAGAAATCTGGCAAGCCTTCTCGCAACAGCGCCGAGGCTTGCAGAGCTTATTGTACTTGACAGTGGTAGCACGGATAAAACAACGTCCATAGCCAAAGAGTTTGGAGCCAGGATCGAGTTCCGAACGTTTGACAATTACGCTAGTCAAAAAAATTATGCCATGTCTCTATCGACCCGTCCTTGGACTCTGATGCTGGACGCCGATGAAGTCCCGGATCCCGACTTGTGGCAGTCCATCAGCCAGGCGGCAAATCAAACAGCCGCTCAAAATGTTGCTTTCGAGTTGAACCGCCGCCTCGTGTTTCTCGGCCGAAAGATGCGCTTTGGCAGAACCCGAGACAAAGTGGTGAGGCTCTTTAAGTCCCACTCGGCGGCATATCAGAATGAAATCCACGAAAAACTCATGATTGCGCCAGATGTAGTAGTTAAATGCCTGAACGGCGTTCTTTGGCACCAGAGTTACCACGATCTTGAAGACTATTTTTCCAAGTTTAATCGTTACACATCCATGATGGCTGCAACGCGTTGGAGAGACGCAAAAGTTACACCCAGCGTTTTAATCATTGCAGCGCGCCTACCAGCGGACTTTTTGATTCGATATTTTGTGAAGTTAGGGTTTCTCGATGGCTGGCCTGGCTTCTTGTGGGCGTCACTATCTAGTTTTTATAGTTTTATAAAATACGCCAAGCTCAAGGAAATTTCAGACAAGGTTTCCACATGAAGATTTGGCACCTGATCTCGAACCGGTGGAATAGCGCTATAAGCGAATACGCAATAAGTACGGCGCGGGCTCTTAACGATCTGGGCGCCCAGCAATTGGTGACGCCGCTAAAGACGAGTCCTGTAGAATCACGATTTGATCTTTTAAAGTTCAGCCTTGAAAGCGTTGATCATTTCGGGCCGTCTGCCTACCTGAGATTGATTGCGATGTCGGCTAAATTTGCCCCTGACGTCGTTTTTACCTACGGCGGACCAGAAACAACCGCGGCCTTTTTTTTCAAACCGGGACAAAAAATTATTCGATTTTACGGTCAGCGCGTTGAAGATCGGGGGATGCCGCGCAGCATAATTAGCCGTCTTGCGCACCGGCACGTTCGCAAAGTTATCGCCCCATCTCGTTTGGTGGCTGAGCCCCTTGAAAAGCTGCTTGACTGTAAGGTGAATGTTATAACTCTTGGCTGCGATCAAAAGACGTTTTTCTTTAACGACACGAATCGAAGAGCTCGTCCTGAGATTTTAATTTTTGGACGACTGGATCCCGTAAAAGGACACCGAGAGTTCCTTCCTATTTTCAAAAAAATTCTTGAGACGGCAAAAGCAAAAGGAGATCCACGCCCTAGGCTGCGAATCGTCGGATTACCAGCAAACATCTCCGAGACGCACATTCGAGCGGCGGCTGATGCGCTAGGGCTTTTGAATGATGATGTGATTATTCAATGTGAGCGGGTTCAGGATGTAGCAGCCCTGATGTCCGGGACGTCTTTAGGTTTGGTCTCAAGTCTAGGCAGTGAAATAATTTGCCGGGTTGCACAGGAGTTTCTTATGTGTGGCGCGCCAGTTGTAACAACCTCAGTGGGGTCGCTACCGGAGATTTTTACAAATCAAGCATTTGGGATGGTCTATGATCATCACAATCCAAATGGCAATATTGATGCACTCTACAACTGGCTTTGTCTAGGACATTGCGAGTCGAAGAAGGACCGACAAACAAGAGCTTTTATGGCGCAGAACGCATTCTCAATACAGCGCATGTCAGCGGATCTGGATAAACTGTTAAGCGGCCTTTAAGCCCGGGGCTTTCAGATTCCGCCGAGCCATTTGCGAGGTTTTGAGCCCTCCGCTTTCGCGACGAGATTTTTCGCCTCCATGCCTTCGACGATTCTCGCTGCTCGGTTGTAACCGATTTGTAGGTGCCTCTGAAGAAAGCTTGCGCTCACCACGCCGTGAGTGCGAGCGATATTTATAGCGTCTTCCCATTTGGGATCGTTGGCAGCTGATGCGCCTGCTCCGTCATTAAGATCATCTATTCCAGTATTGCGAGTGACCTCTTGATCAATCCACGTCATGGCACGTTCGTCATAGACGACGTCATAGTTGCGTTTGGTCTCTGCGACAAGGGCCAAAACCTCCTCATCACTAACGAGTGCGCCCTGAAGCCTCTCGAGACGACCTACACCCGGCCTTTGTAAAAGCAAGTCTCCTCGACCCAAAAGTTTTTCAGCGCCCATCTGGTCCAAGATTGTACGACTATCGTGCTTGCTGACTACTTGGAATGAAAGTCGGCATGGTAGATTGGCCTTGATAACACCAGTGATGACATCGACAGAAGGTCTCTGGGTTGCAAGTACCATGTGGATACCCGAGGCTCTAGCCTTTTGTGCGAGTCTCTGGATGCTACTTTCAACATCTTTGGGCGCTGTTAGCATGAGGTCAGCCAACTCGTCTATAACAAGCAGAATATACGGAAGGCGTGTTATGTGGCTGTCATTCATTAGACCGCGTATCTGCTCTTTTCGAGCATCTGACGCGTTCTCCCAGAACGCATTGAATCCCGCTATATTTCGCACCTGCGCGTGCTGCATGATCTTGTATCGACGCTCCATTTCGTTGGCCGCCCACTTAAGTGCCGATGATGCGCGGTCGGGCTCGGTGATCACTGGCATTAAGAGATGTGGGATGCCGTCATAGACACTTAGTTCGAGCATTTTAGGATCGACTAAAATCATACGAACGTCTTCCGGTGACGACTTCATGATAACGCTACAAAGTAGGCTATTGATACCAACGCTTTTGCCCGTTCCAGTTGCACCCGCCGCAAGAAGGTGTGGCATGGTCGTGAGATCGGCAGTGAATGGCTGGCCGTTGATGGTTTTACCCATGGCAAAAGTCATTGGAGACGGGCTTTTTTGAAACTGATCACTGGATAGAATATCACCCAGATAAACGGTTTCGCGGCGCTGATTGGGCACCTGTATACCGAGTGCTCGTTTGCCCGGAACAGGATTGATAAAGATGCTGTCAACTTTGAGGGAAAGTGCGAGATCGTCCATGAGGGAGAGTATTTTTGATTGCTTGATGCCCGCATCAGGTTGGTATTCATAAACAGTCACAACAGGCCCCGGCTGCCAACCGACAATGCGGCCTTCGATTCCAAATTCAGATAGTGTTTTTGTGAGTACGGCGCCGGTGGCTTCTAGCTCCTTTTGACTGAGTGTCGGCGTGTTTCGCTCGTCAGCACGACGAAAGGTGTCAAGGGACGGTGTAATGTAAGGCCGTTGCGGCGCGAAGTCGTCGAGGCTAGCAGCCGTTACCACATCGCCTCCTCCGTTCGATAACGCGGGCATTGAATCGTCGGGATCCACATGAAGATCATGAAAATTTGACGACTCGGTTGGCGACTCGGAAGGGATAAGGGTCTCGGCAGTCGCGGATGCTGCATCTCGCGCAGTAACAGCCCAATTAGTGAGAGCTGACTGTGCGTGGTCTAATATGCTTGACGGCAGCGCGTCTACATCCGAGCCAGCACTAATTTTGTTAGCAGATGCTGAGTCTTGAGACGTGTCTGAAGCGCCCTTTTTTCGTTTTGAATGAAGCGGCCAAAACCTAAAGAGGTCTGATATTTCAGATCGGCTAATTAAAATGAGGGACGCCGCCAAGGCGGTCCATAAAATGATGTGAGTTCCGACTGGTCCAGCACTACCTTTCAGGCTATGCAGAAAAGCGCTACCGATAGCACCGCCACTGGCGAGCCCCACACCCCTGATCGGTAGTGTTGGTTGGAGGGATGCCAGCAGCGGCATCAAAGACATGAGTAATGTCAGCCATCCGGCAACGATTGGAATGAGAGTTTGTTTAAGGTTCGCGCTCCTTAATTGCCCGCCAATTTGAATGACAAGTGCTGGCAGCGTGAAGGCTGATAGACCCATATAAAAAAGCAGCACACCAGCCATCGAATTTCCACTTGGACCAGCGAGATTGTGGGATCGTTGGGTTATTTGAGCCGAGCTGTAGAGCCAATTTTCGAATGGCTGGAAACAAACCAATGCCAAAAGCAAAAATAAGCTAAAGCCTAGGAATACTAGAAATACGGCATCGCGCTCAAATTGGCGTCGATTGTCTGTATTGAAAGCATGACTTAGTCGCGATGTCGTATCCATCGCCAATTGGAAAAACCTAGCCATCAATGAGCCCACCTAGTCTGAGGCAAAAGAAGGACACCATGTCCTTGGCTCTATTATAGCTCGGCTGTGCCCATTGGGCCAAAATTCATACCCGTTTATTCTGAGTACAAATTAGAAGAGTGTTGGCTGGTCATTCACATACAGTGGGCGCACTTTGGGGGCCGCATCGTCCATTTCGTCTACGTATCGTTTGGCGTAGGGACCAAAGAAGTACAGCTCTTTGGGAGCCACGGTCTGAATGATTGACTTTAGTTCAGGGCCGTCACAATGGGAGGATAGATAAAACGTATCCATCACCTTTGTCTGGAAGGCATCGGCGGTATCACGACGAAACTGCGGCAAGGCATCTTCAATCGTAAGAAATGGACCGGCGTGGTCCTTGATGGGAGATACGTTGGTGGACCGTCGCGACTTTGGCAAAATAAGCACCCGCGTACCGGAGTGTCGTTTGCCGACAACGGCGTAATGACCAAGCATGGACCCGCAGGACTCATACACACGATTAATTCTGTAAATTGTTGGATGCACGGCCACAGGCACGTTTGATTCGTTTAGAAGTTTCGTTATCTCTTGGGCAGTTGCAATCGGATCACACAAGATGACGGGGGTTCGGCCTTCGGCAAGGTGCTGCTTCACGGCCGTTGCCAACCGCTCTTTCTCTTTTCGACGATTTGGCAAAGATTGATTGGGATCGGGATGAAACGCCCCAAGAATAAGCACGTTAGCTTTTTTGACCTGCATTTTCCTCACTGTGGCAATCGAGTTTGGCTGTAAACACGGCGCGTAAAGAACCCGCCCCTTGTCGGTCTCAACAAAAAGGCTTGCCCCACCCAGGACACTTCCTGAGGGAAGCAGTTCCATTTTTAATCTGCCAATTGAAAAGGGTCGATTGTATTGACACACCAGGGCGTGAGGTTTTTTCCTGCAGGCCTCAAGAATTTTTACAGTTTCTTCAGTGGCAATAACCTGTGGAACTTTTGTTTGTGAAAGTGCTGCTGCAGAAGACAAGAACGACAAGTCACCCGAAAGCTGTGAGTCAAGCCATAAAATCGAGTCGGCGATGTGTAAGCCGTCCTCTGTGGATTTTACTTTTATCAGTTCTCGTGACATGTCATCCAATTGCTCAAAAAATAAAACCTGTCAGATCGTTTTCGATCGAGCATTGGGCTCATCGAGGGATTTGACAAAAACCGAATAATCAGGGGCGAGAATAGTGTTATTTGAGGGTTACGGTCAAGTAAAGACGTGCTCGATTACTGACCACGACCGTCAGGATACGAGGGGTATTTAGAGTAGTACGTTTCATTCCAATAGAAGTCTTCAAAGTTTGTAGCGCCTTTTATGCTTCCGTTATTAACCATTTTATACAAATTAATGTATTCTTTATACTTTCGCTCGATGATCGCGAAGGCGATACGCTTGTTTTCATACATATTCATAATAGTTTCCTTCAAGCCTCCGCACTAGACCCCACACATCCAGTGGGGATTCAGCGTAGACCCGTATTATATCGGGAGTTTCTTTAGCAAATTGAGGGTAATCCAAAAAAGACAATTGATTTCAGAGTGTTGTCGCGGCTCAGCCCATGCTAGGCTAGTAGAAGGCAACCTCAAGCCCACAGGATTTCCACAGGCTCTCATGCCAAGGCGGTAAACCCACAGTTAGTGGAGGGACGTGGCCAAACTTGGGTTCGATAATCGATGACGACGCTTATTCCCCATAGGGTTAAGAATGTTTGAGTTTATATTATTAGCTATTTTTGCTGCTGGCTGCGCCGTAATGATTTGGGCGTTAAGCACTGTTCAGGAAAAGAGCATTTTTTTTCGGGCCAATCGCTACCGCGATGGTTTTCATCAGCTCATAGAAGAGATTGAGTTACTCGTTATTCGCGCTAATAGCATGCAATCGTTGGCTAATCAGACTCGCGATGTGGCATTGCTTGATCACTACCACGCCGCTCTTCGCATGATTGAAACCCTCATGATAGCTGTAAAAAATCTCCGTACATTTGGCGAGGATGTGGATAGTTTGTCAGCATCACTTTTTTTAACCAAAGATATCCATGCCAGACTTGTTAAAATAGAGTCAGCGATGGCCAACGGCCTACGAGGCCTGCCCCATGACTTCATGAAGCTTGCTCCGGTTATGGCTCAAGCTGTCATAGGGTGCCATTTTTGCTCAAGACCCTTCGATGCCGCTCTTTTTGGCAAGGTGCGCGTAAAAGTGGATGGTCATACGGAAGAGGTGGCCGCATGTGTTTATTGTCGAGAGCGCCTGCTAAATACCAGGAAGGCTAGGGTTTTGTTTTTTGATGAAGATGGGGTTCAAGTGCACTGGTCAAAGGCCCGATCATGGACGCCCTCGCCTGAATACTGGGACATCAATCGTGACGATCTTGGCGATCGTAGCAAAACGCCGCATCTTGAGTTAGTCTACAGCAGCGTATCAAAGATCAACGATACGTCGGATGGCAAGAAAGACTAGTTTTATCCTTGTTGATGACATCATTTAAATAGTGTCGATGATTTTCGACCATATAAAGACTTAGGAGGCTATATCTATGGCGGAGCGAGTGGTTAAAGTGGCGGTGACTGGAGCGGCGGGTCAGATCGGTTATAGTCTGCTTTTCAGGCTAGCCTCAGGCGAGGTGTTTGGCCGCGAGACGTCAGTTCATTTGAGCCTATTGGAGTTGCCCGCAGCAATTAAGGCGGCCGAGGGCACGGCCATGGAGCTCGAAGACTGTGGATTTCCAACACTTGGAAAAATTAACATCTCTGACTCGGCAGAAACGGCTTTCGACGGAATCAATTGGGCTTTATTTGTGGGATCAAAACCGCGCGGCCCTGGGATGGAGCGCAATGACTTGATCCGCGACAACGGGCCGATCTTCGTATCTCAAGGTAAGGCACTCTCTCGAGCGGCGAAGGACGTTCGAATCGTTACTGTTGGAAATCCCTGCAACACTAACGCGTTAATTGCTCAACATAACTGTCGCGATGTTCCCGCAACACATTTTAGCGCCATGACGATGTTGGATGAAAACCGCGCAAAAGCTCAATTAGCAAAAAAAGCTGGATGTAACGTTGGAGATGTCAATATTGCCATTTGGGGCAACCACAGTTCAACCATGTTCCCTGATTTTGAGAACGGGACGATCTCCGGCAAAAAAATAACAGACGTAGTTAAAGAGCGTTCTTGGCTAGAGACAGATTTCATGAAAACCGTACAGCAAAGAGGAGCGGCCATCATCGCCGCTCGTGGTAAGTCATCGGCGGCTTCAGCAGCATCCGCTTGTGTTGATCACATGTGGCGCCTGATGCATCCGACCCCAGCCGGTAAGTATTTCTCATGTGCCGTTCCGAGTGATGGAAACTCATACGGCGTGCCCGCGGGTTTGATTTTCTCATTCCCCTGCCGGTCGCACGGAAACGGAAAATACGAAATCGTCAAAGATTTGAAAATTTCAGATTATGCTAAAAAGAAAATAGACGAAACGACTCAGGAGCTTCTTGCTGAGCGTGAGGTTGTTAAAGAGCTACTTATTCGCTGAGTTTATGACCGGCGCGGTTCAAAGATGACTGGGCTTGACAGAAGAGCTGGCAGACTTACATTAGCCGCAGTATTTATTTAATGCTGTTTTAGGCCATGGCCAAGACAGCTTAGAGGGGGTTTAAGGTGACTTGGTTTAAAAGAATAATTTTATTTATGCTAGTTAACGTTCTCGTCGTTGCCACAATTACGACGATTACATACAGCTTTGGGCTGACGGGCTACATGACAGCTTACGGGCTCGATTATTCGCAGCTGGCCATCTTTTGTTTACTTTGGGGTTTTGGCGGAGCCTTCATCTCGCTCGCCTTATCGCGGGTGATGGTTAAATGGATGATGGGCGTTAAAGTGATCGACCCGACTACCACAGATCCTAAATTGAGAGATCTTGTGATGATGGTCCATCAGCTATCGGAGCGAGCGGGTCTCACGACAAAACCTGAGGTCGGTGTTTACGCGAGTCCCGATCTCAACGCCTTTGCTACGGGCCCGACCAGGTCGCGATCCCTAGTGGCAGTTTCTACGGGGCTTCTTAGTCGTATGGACCGATCAGAAGTTTCAGGTGTTATTGGTCACGAAGTGGCTCACATTGCAAATGGAGACATGGTGACGATGACTCTTATTCAGGGTGTCATCAATGCATTTGTTATGTTCTTTGCGCGAGTCATTGGTTATGCAGTTGCGAACGCCACGCGCTCTAATAATGATGATCGGCCGAACTATATGGTTCAGTATATGGTTACTATGGTGCTCGAGATATTTCTTAGTTTCCTCGGAATGATTGCTGTTGCCGCATTCAGTCGTTGGCGTGAGTACCGAGCTGACCGCGGTGGCGCCGACCTCGCGGGACGAGGCAATATGATCGCGGCCCTAAAGGCCCTGAGATCGGTTAAAAATTCAGCTATGGATCCACGGGAGGAGTCGGAGGCGGAGGCTGCGGTAGCCGCTTTTAAGATTTCATCGCGCCGCTCGTCGATGCTATCTCTGCTTTCGACGCACCCGGATCTCGACGATAGAATCGCGACCCTTGAAGCATATCGCGGCGCGTAATATTGGGTTTTGAAGCCCCTAGTTTTGCTTGAGGGTGCCATTAAACCTATGTATAGTTGGCCCCCTGACAGGCAGCGCAACTTTGCGTCACTGGAGAGATGGCCGAGTGGTTTAAGGCGGCGGTCTTGAAAACCGTTGTGGGGTTGCACCCCACCGGGGGTTCGAATCCCTCTCTCTCCGCTCTTTATCCTAGATAAGAGCTATTGTTTGGGACGGGTTGTTTTCTGTTGGCATCACGGTAGCAAGCCGCCGGGATGGATTTGAATGGGGAAAGGTGGCCGAGTGGCTGAAGGCACGTCCTTGCTAAGGACGCATACGGGAAACTGTATCGGGGGTTCGAATCCCCCCCTTTCCGCCACATCATCACCAAGGCTGGCTTAAATCCCGTCTTAATCAGCGTAATCTGGAAAATATGGTTGCAAACATACCGGTGGGTTTGTATATAGCCCCCTGCTCAGTCTTATTCGCACCCGTAGTTCAGTTGGATAGAATACCAGACTACGAATCTGGGGGTCGGAGGTTCGAATCCTTCCGGGTGCGCCATTATCCTTTACAAATCCAAATCTTACCCGTCTAATATTGGTGTGACTTCAAAGCCATTCTAGGGAAGGACGCGCCGCCATGCAGCTTCATCTGCTGGTTGACATTAGTAAGGCCATCATCGCAGCCGGGGTTATCGGTTTGCCAGCCTATTTCTTAGGGATTCCCTTAATGCTGGCATATTTTCTGGCCGGAGTACTCATTGGGCCGCATCTGGGGCTGGGCCTTATTGAAAATCCCGCCAGCATCTGGAGTCTGTCCGAAGTTGGACTAGTACTTCTGATGTTCATTTTGGGCCTCGAGATCGATGTTAAAAAATTATTCCAAATCGGACGCGCCGTTATTCTAAGCGGACTCGCTCAAATCGTCGGCTGTGTTGGTCTTGGCTATGTGTTTTTTTCAATATTTGGCGGCGATCTTTCACAGTATGAGCTGATTTACCTAGTTGTTGCAGGCACCCTTTCATCGACTTTGATCGTCGTAAAAATTCTTTCCGACAAGATGGATTTGGACTCGCTACCTTCGAGGATCACGATAGGCGTCCTGGTCATGCAAGACCTTTTTGCTATCGGTTTTTTAGCAATTCAGCCAAGTCTTGAGCAAATCAACGCGCAGGCCATAGGCCTGTCCTTTGCAAAAGTATGCGGATTAGTTCTAGTTAGCCTTGGCTTGGCTCGCTATGCGCTACCATGGTTATTTCGGAAGGCCGGAAAGCAACCTGAGTTACTCTTAATTTTGGCGATGACATGGTGCTTCGCCATGTGTGGACTTGCCGATTATTTAAAATTATCGATCGAAATGGGCGCGTTGATTGCCGGCATTTCAATCGCATCGTTCCCCTATCATTTCGAGGTCGTGGCTAAAATCTCAAGCTTGAGAGATTTTTTTATTACACTTTTCTTTGTCAGTCTTGGCCTTCAAATTCCCCAGCCAAGTCCCGACGTTTTAAAGTTGTCTGGCTTGATCGTCGTATTTGTTCTTTTGAGTCGTCTGATAACGGTTTTCCCGGTCCTCTATCGTCTGGGTCACGGCAATCGCGCAAGTCTTCTACCAGCGATAAATCTTAGTCAGCTTTCCGAACTCTCGCTGGTTTTGGCGTCCTTGGGCGTAACTTATAAGCACATCAATCAGGAGATACTCTCGTCTTTTATCTTTGCTTTAGCAATAACGGTCTTGATCTCGTCTTATCTTATGCCAGCGGCCCACGACATCTATAAAAGAGTTAATTTGCTGCTGGAAAAAATGGGGTTTAAAGATCAGTTCGCGGATGCGACCGGAGCCGATCAAGCAGCAACCGCAGCTCCGAAATCGCTCGTGATGCTTGGCTTTCACCGTGAAGCTAGCTCCTTGCTTCATGAAATGCAGAGTAGGCTTCCAAAAGATTTTGTCGACAAAATGATGGTGGTGGATCTCAACCCAGAGGCGCACAAAAAGCTAAAAAGCATGGGCATTGAGGCGCGATACGGAGATATCGGCAATATCGATACGCTTCGTCAGTTGAATCTTGCTCGGGCAAAGCTAATCATTTGCGCCCTGCCCGATCGAACACTGAAGGGCACAACCAACCTAAAGATGCTTAAAACCCTGAAAAGCCTCGCACCTGATTCTGGAATCATTGTGATGGCAGATAACATAGGAATGGCCCGCGATATGTACACCAGCGGAGCTAGTTACGTTTATATGCCACGCTTAGTTGGGGCCCATTATTTGACCGATGTCATTGAACGGTTAAGGGTGAATGGGTCTGAGTCGATTAGGCCGGATGCGGAGCGTTTTTTGATGACGCGCGGTGAGATAATCCCCTAGAACAAGCATTTAGATTTGTGATAATAGGATTTTTTTCGTGGGTTTTGGAGCATAGGGAGGGGGCAAGCGTGAGCAGGTTGTTTGGAACTGATGGAGTTCGCGGTCTTGCCAACGTATATCCCATGTCTCCCGATATGGTGCTTCGCCTCGGCCAAGCAATTGGAATGTACTTCGGAACCCGCCACAGTAAAGCTAGAATTATGATCGGCAAAGACACGCGCCGATCTGGATACATGCTAGAGCAGGCCCTTTGCTCAGGAATTTGCAGTGTCGGGGTGGACGCTTTTTTCCTTGGACCACTTCCGACTCCGGGCATTGCCTATCTAACACGAGGTATGCGAGCGAGTGCAGGCATCGTTATTTCAGCGTCTCACAACCCATTTCATGACAATGGAATCAAGATATTTTCATCCGATGGTTATAAGCTTCCAGATGACGTGGAAGACGAGCTTGAGAGGCTTGTTCAAGACCCGGCTCTAGCAGAAAACGCACCAACCGGCACAGCGATCGGCCGCGCCCGGAGAATTGAAGATGCGATTGGCCAGTACGCTGTTTTTCTAAAAGAGCAATTTCCGAAACACCTCAAACTAGACGGCCTTCGTGTTGTTCTCGACTGTGCGAATGGAGCTGGTTACAAGGTTGCGCCGAAGGTTTTTTCTGAGCTGGGTGCAGAGATCTTTGTGATGGGCGATGAGCCCAATGGTATTAATATCAACGAGCATTGCGGGGCCCTCTTTCCTCAGACTTTGCGAGAAAAGGTTCTTCTCTACAAGGCAGATCTTGGAATCGCTTTGGATGGTGACGCTGATCGAATTGTGGCGGTTGATGAAAAAGGCGAGATAATCGATGGAGATGAGATGCTCGCAGCCTGCGGCGTTTACCTTTTAAAGAAAAACGCGCTACGTAACAATACGGTTGTTTCAACCGTGATGAGCAATATGGGGCTTGATGTGGCTCTGGCGCGCGCAGGCGGAGTGCTCATACGCTCGAAGGTTGGCGATCGCTACGTCATGGAAGCCATGCGGCGTGGTGATCATATGCTTGGGGGCGAGCAGTCCGGGCATCTCATTTTCCGGGACTCATCAACTACCGGCGACGGCATCTTGGCAGGCCTTAAATTCCTGGAAATTATGGCCGAGGAAGGTCGAAAGGCATCCGAGCTTAGGCAGACGATGGAGCGACTGCCCCAGTTAGTTATAAACGTAAAAGTTAAATCGAAGGTACCTTTAGAAACCTTGAAGGACTTCCAAAAACTACTTCAAAAATCAGAAAAAAAGCTTGACGGCAAAGGGCGAGTGCTTGTTCGGTACTCGGGCACCGAGAGCTTGGCAAGGGTGATGGTTGAAGGCGAAAATCGTGATGACATTGAAGCCATGGCCCACGAGCTATCTCATGAGTTAACCAGGTCGATTGAAAAAGCGGTCGAGAAAGTGAAAGATAAATGATCAGACTAGGCGTCAATATCGATCATATAGCTACAGTCAGGCAGGCTAGGGGTGAAAAGTATCCCGACCCCGTTCAAGCGGCAATTTTGGCAGAATTGGGTGGCGCTGATAATATAACCTGCCATCTTCGGGAAGACCGCCGGCACATCCAAGACCGGGATGTTTTTGCACTCAAAGATTCTATAAAAATCCCGTTGAATTTTGAAATAGCCGCTACGCCTGAAATGCTCAATATCGCAAAAAAAGTTAAGCCTCACGCCGTAACTCTCGTGCCGGAGAAGCGAGAAGAGCGCACGACCGAGGGCGGCTTGGACGTCAAGAAGAACATGAATGCCCTTAAGTCCGCCGTTGGGCAGTTGCAGGATCATGGCATCGCAGTTTCTCTCTTCGTTGAGCCGACGGTCGAGTCGGTTGAGGTGGCGCGAGAGACCGGCGCAGTGGCCCTCGAATTTCATACGGGCACTTTCTGTAAGCACATAGATAAATCCGTCACAAGTCGTGACAAAAGTCGGTTGGTCGATGAATTGTCTGAGGTTAGCAAACTAGCGCACAGTGCCGGATTTCAGTGCCACTTCGGCCATGGGCTCAATTATTCGAACGCGTCATGGCTTCAATTAGTCGCGTTTGCCGAGGAGGCAAATATCGGACATGCCATCGTGGCTCGCGCTTTTTTTTACGGGCTTGAGCAGGCAGTCAGAGATATGAAAGCTCTGTTGAATGACGCAAAGAACAATCCTAATATTTTAAAAATTTAGCTCGGTATTTGCCCGCAATCTGAGAGGCCAGCAGATGTCAAACCATGAGGCGTTAAAGCTCAGAGTAAAGCGATCTGATTTGCGAGCCCT
>JBEIGW010000028.1:0-17128 GCA_040381655.1 Deltaproteobacteria bacterium | reverse complement strand
GTGGCGATTTCTAGCCATGTTATTAATTGCCTTGGCCATTGGCAGTGGCTGCCGAAGCACGACGCCGTCGTCCACTGATCAAGAGTTTTCTCTAGCCGACTCTCAGTCCCAGTCACAGCAAAACGACGGTTTTGAAGATGATGATACGGAATCAGATGAGGGAGTAGAAACTCAACTTTCTCACCCGAAGGATGCTACCGCCTGGAATACCCGTCGATTAATCCTCAGCGTCCGTCAACCGAGTCCATCGGACATTTCAGGCTGCTTCGAAACCGTCGTCGGAGCGATCAAGGGCGCGCATAACCTTCAATCACTGGAGGATGCGTCGGTCGCCCTTCAAGGGATCATCAGTAAAAACAACCGACTTTATCATTGGTGTTTTTATCAGATAATGGCTGATCTTGATGAAAAACTAGATAAAAACCTTCCATTGATGAGTGAAAAAGCGGAGTTATTTCTTGAAAGAATGTCGCAACTTTGGGTTCTCGGCACGGCGCTAACAGATGCGACAGGTAGCGACTTATACGTAAAATACCTAAGAACACGGTATACTGATATCAGTCAAAATACGTTCGGCAGGCGACTTGAGACTGTTGACCCTGATGCCTTGATCATGTCAAAGCAAGGTCGGGGAAAATCGGCTGGCTCCTTCAACGAACAGTAAGTGCTACGCGCGAAAATAATGCTATCAAATTTAGCAAGGAGGCTTTTATCATGAAGTCGTTAAACATCGCCGGAACAATTTGTCTCGCAGCAGCTATCGCAACAGGATGTATTAGAACTCCTGGCGCATCGAAAAATAACCCCCAAACCTCTAGCTTCACCAGCGTAAAGATGCGCGTTCCGACCATGATCGGAAATAAAGATGTCAGTGGCAAAATCACCGGCTACAGCCTTCAAGTGAAAAAGACTGCCGGAAGCTGCGAATTCTCGGATATTGAGCGAACGGAAGCCGTTGGAACTGATGACGTGAAAATCGACGCAAAACTCAAACAAGAGTGCGACTACTCAATTCTGCTGAGCTTCGGCAAAATTTCCGCGGACCCCAAGAAACTCGATAAAGTCTACTTAACATCGAATTCTTACGAAGGAAAACCTGCAAAACCTGCAGTGGTAAAAAAAGAGGACTTGAAGGGAAAAACGGAGATGACCATCCGTGCCTGTGTTAGCGTCACGGCCGAAGGCGCTCAGGATTTAGGTGTCAATGCTGCCGAGTGTCCTAGCATTGCTGATAACTCGATCAACAACCCTCTACCATCTGATCCAACGATGCCAATCAGCACAACCCTCAAACTGTCCAAAAGCATGAATGCAACTGCTGAAGGCAATCAAGTACTGTTCTCAGGCGAAGTCACCTCGTCATCCACCGCGATCAAGTATTGTGGGATCGCAGTGGAGGCATTTTATGAAGAGCCATCACCAAAGCTCGTGTTTCTTACTCAAAATTTCGTTGAGATAAAAGCCGGAGACAAGCTCGCCATCAATGAGACCGTTAATTTTGAGACAGGCACTCTTAGCGGCCCGCTATCATTTACTGAGCTACGCGTTCTCGAGCAGTGTATGGATACGAAACCTGACGCCAACGTCAAAGTAGCCGACTCATTTACCAAGTGCTACGCAAGCAAGACGTGCCCCCAGGTTAAGCCCTAATAAGGGCTCGAATTTAATGGCAATGGTCACTTAAATTTCTGTTTATCTAATTAGCTAAACGACAACAAGGCGCCTTGCCAAGTAAGGCGCTTCGTTTTTTTGCTAAGAATGCGCCGGCTTTAATTAAAGTCCTTATGCGCCATTCCGATACTCCCACTAGATTAGTGTGTATGGAGTCATTGGCATCGAGAGCCCAACCAGGAGCTTGTGACGTGTTTTTTGTGATCAAATCGCTTGCTGTTTTCTTAGCATCAGTTGCGGTACTGGGCTCATCCGTATGCTTTGCCGTCGATCAGCAGCAATCACAACAAAGCTCCCCATCAAGACGAAACCAATCCCAACAACAAAGCACCAAACGCCTAGCATCCGTCAAATCGAATCAGAAGCAATCACAAAAAAGCCAATCAGTATCGGGCGGATCTTATGCGCCTTCAAACTCTGAGGTTCGTCAGTTCCACGATGTTTTAAACGATCTACTTTCGGAATTCACATACGACGTAAAGCAAGGCCAAGTTAATGGCTTAAAAAATCTTTCCATCAGACGAGTCGACATCTCAGACACGTTACCTAGAACCTATGAGCAATACGTTGAATTGCTGGTGAGCGAACGTTTACGTGAAAATAGCAAAGTCAAACTACTGAACTGCGTGCCCTGTAAATCTAAGTCTTCGACAATGATTGAAGGCAAACTCATGATCACATCACCACTCACCAACCTTCAAAGAATGGACGAAGCCGCCAATCAGCTCGGTATTGAAAATTTCATGGACGTAGTGCTTGTGTACCATACGACTCATATGGTTTTAGCTTTCAATGTATTCAACACACAATCCAAGGAACTGACTTGGGCTAGAACTTACAATAGCGAGACTCTTCGCAGTAACTACCAGCGTATGGCCGTTGACTTTAATCAGGTCGACAAAAGCCGCAAAAGCGATGTTTACGTTCCAGAGTATAAAATCATGCTAGGAGTTGGGGGTTCACAGCTTCCTAATGTCGCTGGCAATGAGCGCGACAAGTCCTTCCTCGGCGTCCATATCAGAGCCCTCGAAAAGTTCGATAACCGGCGTCTAGATTTTGGACTGTCGACGTCAATCTGGACAAACACCAACGACTTTCTTAAGGCTTACCCAAGCGAAGGGACATCATCCTCGTCGACGACGACATACACAGGCAAAAAGCGCCCGCTTCCGTACAAATACCTACTCGGGATTCACGGCCTTTTAGCACGCAACTTTGTTGGTAGCGTGGAGATCTATGACAAGGTTCGACACGGCGTACATCTTGGTGTTGGCGGAGTTGCCAGCAATGGCTACCTGGCCCCATCCATACGAGCGGGCTATGACTTGTATCTTGGTCGCCGCTTTGTCGCATCCTTTGATGCGCACTACATCACACAGAGCTCTATTTTAGTCGGGACTGAATTCCAATCATCAAGAGCAGGAGGCGGCGGTGATCTTGCCCTTTCCTACAACTTCTAAAAAATTCGGCGCAGTCCTTTCAGGGCGAGTACTCCCAATTTCCATAGTGCTCGTTACGATGACGAATTGCGCGTCGACCCAAGATGCTTCGACGCCGACAATAAACAACGGATCAATCGCATATCCATTTATTGGTGAAACAAGGTCACTCGGATCAACCAAACGACGGGAACCATTCGTGATACGATCAGCCACAGGCTCGCAGGAATACACGGTGGAGATCCCGGAGAACTCATCGCGCTACGATATTCAAATTCCTCTTGCTGAAATCACTCCAGCAGGCTCAGCAACGGCGAGCGATTTCCCAGGACGCCGCGCCGCAAACCCCGCAAATACTGATAAAGAATTGGTGTCTGCCCTTCCGGATCTTGCCAAAGAAAAAAGCTCAAAAACTGGTATGCTTGACTCGGCATTTGGTGTGGCATCACCCGAGGGTCCCGTACAGTCTCCAAGCTATTCGCTCGGTATCGCAAAGGTGAATCAACACTTTAAGGAACGTAACTTTGAGTTGGCATTAGTCGAACTCAACAATCTGCTAGCTTTTTATCCAAATAGCCCGAAGCTTCTAAAGATGAAAGGCACACTTTTGGTAAAGACGGGAAATCGCGAGTTAGCTATGCGCTCCTGGCAACGAGCCCTTGACCTTGCACCAAACGATCTGGCTCTGCGTAATTCTGTCAACAGACTAAACGACCGCATCATTGCAGAACAAAATGCCAAGGCCGGTGACGGATTAAATCGCGACAAAGGCACAAGTTTCACACCTGTCGGAAACGATCCCGAGTCCTTATTAGATAAAGTCTCCCACTAGACTGATTGACTAGGATCAGCCGACGAGGTCATCGCTGTGGTATTGCTCGACAAGTGAGTGGCTGGTGTCTTTGACGGCAACATCCAACTGATTCCAACAGGGTGACCGGCAACCGTTGGTGGTAAAACCGCCACCTTCAACCCGCAAGCCGATAAGAGTTTTCTCGCAATATCTACGTGATACATCATCTGCCTGCTGACACAATCGTTAGCTCTTACAGTTTGTCTGGCAGGAAGTGACAATATAATAGTCCCCTGCTCGTTTGAGCGTTTCTGTCGCACGACCATGGGAGCCGACAATATGGATGGATCCGTATCGGAAAGCAACGCAAGATAGAGATGAAAGAACCCGCTAACCAATGCCGAGCTAGAGACGGACGGATAAACTTCCTCTGGATTACCCAGCTGGGGCAGCATTTGGAACTCAACGGACTTAAATCGATCATCCGCATTCACTAACTTTTGGGCTGCTGCTAGTGACTTGATCCAATCCGGTGACTTGACTGATTGATCCCTAACGGCAATACCATGCCATAGTAACGCCATCTGTGAACTTGACTCACAATCATTCAGCGCTTTCTTGGCAAGCATCGCCACATGCAACGACTGATCTAATGCAACCGTGGTCAGTGACTCAAGATTTCTAAGATCGTCATCCAGCTGTGAACTGCCAGGTGTCTTGCCTTGGGTCTCAACGAGTGATCGGAAAAACTTACGAGCTGCCATGTCTCGACCGGTACCTTGACTAACACCATCTTTCCATCGCGCACAAAAAACCTTTAACTCCTTGGCCTGTCGACTAAGGCCATCAGATGCCACATCATAGATGGTCTCACACATCTCTCGAATTTGTGCCATTTGACGCAAGAAGGACGAGGTCGTATGACGCAACTGTTGCTGTAAACTTGCAAGATCACTCATTTCGGAGATTCGGTCGTTTAACTCTGCCATCTCCACTTCGCGCTCCCGGAGACGATTGGAAACCGCCTCAAAACGCTCAGACATGAGTCGCAACTGCTGCGCTTTTTGTTCGTCGCGCGATGCCAAGATACTTTGGGCCGATGAAAGTAGTTCTGCCCATGTCTGCGCCAAGGGCGCAGCGGGCTGAGACCCGGCTGCCTTAGTTGATGACTGGCCCAAGACCCAGGATTCAAATTGTGAACGCTCAATTTGATCTTTTCTGGCACGCGCGGATACCTCAGAAATCGCTAAGAGCATCACAACGCCCAGTGCCCCGTAAAGAAGCCAAAACCTCTCTCGCACAGGCTGCAGCGATATGCCGGTAAGGTCGGGGATGATTCGGTACAACCAACCATCCACTCGAAGCACCAATGCACTCTGTCCATTAGGCTTCAGCCCGTCTTTCCAAAGTACAGCTCCGCCTGCCGATGAAATACTGATATCTCTGTCGGCCACAAGATTAGCAAGGCGATGGTTCAGCGATAGCCAAGTTTGATCAAAAGCCAACTGCCCGACTGCATATATGGTTTGGCCTGCCGTCTGTTTACTGGCCGTCGACATCAGAAGGGGCTCTCCCTGCTCACCCTCAAACCACATCAGAGCGGGCTTACCAGACTTTACTGCCTGACAAATATCGCCACTCGTCTTTGCCGACTGCGGAGCACGAGCTAGCAGGTTACAATTGGCGTCATAAAGGTCAATTTGCGATATCTCACCCGGCCGGAGATAACCCTGCAAGGATTGCGAGACCGTATTCATATTGCCCATTGTCAGGTTTTGACCAATTTGATCATCCAAAAGGACGGACCAAACGCCCGCAGTTAATCGCCCACGAGTCTCACTCACAGCCCGTGTAAAATCTTGTCTGATTGAGGAGAGTCGGCCGACTTCATCATTAAATAGGCTATCCATAAGGGTTACGGAGGCAGTAAATATGAATGCTATGGGGAGCAGTCTGACGGCTTGAATCATAGGAGAACGCTACCACCTTTCAAGGTTTTAGTGCCTCATGCTTACTCAGACTATAGACGACGAGCGCCGAGCAAGTCCGCCAGCACGCCATCGACGTTAATATAAATAAGCTTAGCTGAAATCTTTTAAAATTTTAAAGTATTTAAATTTTTCTGTCATCTAAAATAAATTTGCGAGCATTAGCTAGAGGGACTCTCCTGAACCAACTCTACCAATATTCCCCCAGTTGATTCAGGGTGCACGAATGCAATCGATGTTTGATGAGCTCCTTGTCTTGGAGCCTCATCAATCAACCTGACTCCCTTGGCTTTTAAGTGAGCTATGGCTTGAGCGACATTATCCACGGCTAGAGCCACATGATGGATACCGCCACCCTTCTTTTCGATGAACTTGCTGATGGGTCCATCATTCGTGCCTGCCTGCGGTGATACAATCTCGAGCCGGGACGGGAATCCCTCACCAACGCGCCCGCTGACGTTGGTCGACGCTAGAAACATATCGGTCATGGTTTTCTGCTGGACAACCAGCTCACCACCCAAATGATCTAGTCCTAAACAGTCCTTGAGAAACCACGCGCACTTCTGCGGATCCTTGGCAGCCAGTCCAAGATGATTGATTCCCAAGACCCTAAATGTGGCCATAAAAAATGCCTCTTTCTAAACCAGCTTTTGCGTCCGGGCGCCGGGAGTGCCCATAATAAAAACGCCTCCTGCAATGATGCAGAAGGCGCTCTTTTTAATCAATAACTACTTAGAATCCAGAAGGCTGTGACAATTTATCAGTCAACGCGGATCCCAGCTCTCTCTAGAATGTCTTTTAGTTCCTTGCGCTGGTTTGGCTTCAAGGACTTGGCATCACAAAGCTCTACCAACGACTCACGGGCATTACCGGTGATGTTCATAAATTCTTTGTCTTGGAGCATGCGGAATCGGCTCATCATTCTTTCGAATACTTCATCCTTATCGATGTCAGCACCGGTGGACCACTTGCCTTTTCGCATAGCATTAGTAGCCAAAGCTACAACGCGGCTAAAGCGGGCGCCTTCAGTTCCAGACCTACGGCTTTTGCCAGTCCTACCTTTTGCACGAAGTTTGGCCAGCAACTCTTCATATGTAAACGCGAAGTTGCTTTCAACTTCTCTGAGTCCCAGCGGCGTATCCTGGACGGACGACCACACAATATTCAATGTATCGCCGGGGCGTAGTTCTACAGAAGCCATTTTTAATTCTCCTCTGAATTCTTAATGAACATGACACTTTTCAAGCGGACTGAGGTTTACTAACGGATTTTAACTATGTCAAGCCTATTTATCATAGTTATGACACGATTTGCCTAGCCTTCATCGAGTTTTCTTGCAACTATATATAAAGACAGCCGTAATTGGCCGGAAAAACTTGGGGATAACTAGTCAAAAAATCGTATAGATACCCCTTAAAATCTCCTTTTTTATGCATAGGATGAGGCCTCCATGCCCCCTTCCCGAGTCCCGCTGGTCGCAAATCGATTTGAAGTTGTCCTATTAGTCATACTAAGTTTTGTCATATCAACGAGACTAATCTGGCTGCAAATTGATCAGCCCGCTCGAGAACTCACTACCGAATATGACTCAACAGCCCTGTCATTTAACCGCTCTTTAGCAAAAGTTTGCCCTGTACCCGTTGACCAAAATTTCCCCTACCCGCTAGCCGAGTCGGATCCACAAATTGATCCTCATGCGCCGACATCGCCCGGGCTTGCTGCTGTCTTTCTAAGCATCTGTCTGTTTGACAAACTGGATGCTAACTCGTTTACCAGTTTGGCCACACAGTTTGTCACGCTGACAGCCCTGCTGGTTGCAATAACAGCGCGCGTCATCACCTCAAGCTGGGTGGGCGGTTTACTGGCATCGGCGGTAGTCCTGAGCCGCGGCTCCGTTCTCCAGGCAAAAACCTTGGCGGGCGCCTACTCAATTATGCAGCCAACGGTTTGCTTATATTTTTTATTACTAGCGCTGTTTGTGAGATCAAGATTTGCGGGTTTGCTGCCTATGATTTTTTTCGTTTTAGCGTTAGACACACTTATCTCCCCGCCATTCGTACTGATCGCTTCCGCGGTGTCCGTGATACTTTGGTGGAATGCCTCAAAAGCCAAGAGTGCTTCAAACCACTCCCGTCAATATTTGGAAACGGGCGGCATAATAGCCGCAGCGGCGTTCTATCCCGCGATGGTCCTTCTAGTAGGCGCGGTAGCACCCTCATCCATAAAAAACCTGACGGCCCTCAATCCTACGATTAAAAATCCATTGGACGCCCTCATGATCGTCAATCAATCCCTAGGAGCCACTTGGAGCGCTTTTTTAGGCACCGACTCCCACGAAAAGGCGTCCGTTTTTATCCTTTTATTGTCAGCTATTTGGACCAAGCACCTACGAGACGGGGTTCCATTTTTTCTAAGAACACTCGTGCTGACGTTCTTTCTGGCCTGCCTAACCGATGGAGCGCTGCACATGATAGCGATCCCAAACTCGGCACAACCTCTAAGATCCACATTGCTGATGAGCCTTGAACCAATTATCGTTGGTCTTAGTGCTGCGCTGATATGGATGGGAATAAGAATCGCACTGACTAGCATCTATCCGAACTATAGCCGCTCCACAGCCCATCGTGATACACTTACGGACCTGAATCTAAAATGACTTTGAACATAGGACTCAGCACTCTCATGACGTCACTCAGCCAAATCAATCGATTGTTTTGTTTGACGCTATCGTTGACTTTTTTGATGACGAATTGCAGCAAACCCCCGGAAGTCAGCGAACCGATACTACCCAGAAAACCAAACTCCGAGCCAATCGCACCAAACAATCAACCGGCGCCGTCGCGGATCACCGGTTCCGTTTCGCAAGACACGCCGCCAGTTTCTGTGGTACCCCCACAAGAACTAGCACCCTCCGCGAAGTCCGCTCATGATACTGCGGAACATCGACCGCCAGTGCTTGCGGATTGCGACACATCATTCAACGTTACCGAAGACTCTTCTGTATTTCTCCCAGAGAACAAGGTGTTCGTTACTCGCGTTATGTCACCCTGCCTATCCTTGACAGGTCAGCGCGGACATAAAAAACACTCCGGTTGGATGGCCATGGGATTTCCATGTACCGGCGGAGAAGGTCGGATCGACTGGAAAGGCACAAATCACGCTCGTCCAAAAATGGTTTCATTTCTCATGGAGACGAGCTGCCCCATGGCACCCCCAGATCTCAATCGCATCAAGTCCGAGGCTTGGAAAACTGCAAAAATCCCCGAAGCTGCGCCCCTCATCGCATTCAACCCATTTGTTATTCAATACTGGGAAGTCCCCGGCTTTGAGGACGCCGACGCATCCTTAACAGTCGAACTACGATCCGGACAAAGCCTTGAGGGCGAATGGACTAAGTTCGTGAAAGGGAAACCGTTAAAGGTGTTTTTAGTTGGGCGAGAAAATGCCTGGGTTCCTGGCAATAAGATGTACGGTATTGAGGGCGAGATAGTATTCGCAAGTAAGAACAGGTTTACCTTCAAAGTAGGTTCGGCCAGACAACTAGCGGCTACTGAGTTGGATGCCGTAAAGAAGCGTTGCGAGAGTCTACGACCCGAGCGCGCATGTTCTCAGGTTTTTTAAAATCGATCTAAATAATCCCAACACATCGTTTGGAAAATAATAGATCAGCCTCGTAACATGGATGATCATGGCATCAGATAAAACACCGTGGGGCCTTTCCACAAAGCATTTTTTTGAGCTCACGCCTTCACATATTTTGGATGCTGTGGAAAGCTTGGGTTACGTATGTACCGGGCGATGCCTCGCTCTCAACAGCATGGAAAACCGCGTGTACGAGGTTGAAATCGAGTTGGATGACGATTACAAACCAAAGTCACCCTCTGAAAAGTTCCTCATCGTGAAATTCTACCGTCCCGGTCGGTGGACATGGGATCAAATTCAGGACGAACACGATTTCCTATTTGATTTAGCAGAGGCCGACATACCAGTTGTTGCACCTGTTACAAGGCCTGACGGCCACTCGATCTTTGACGACCCCAAGTTAGACCTGATGTATGCCCTATTTCCCAAGGTCGGTGGCCGAAGTCCTGATGAACTGGATAACTCCCAGTGCGAGCGCGTGGGCCGACTGCTAGCGCGGATGCATAACGTCGGCGCGCTTCGCCAGGCAGAACACAGAGTGCACCTAACCCCGGCCTCCTATGGAGTTGCAAATCTTAAATGGCTCCTAGACAGTAAGTTGATACCTTTAACTTTAGAACAAAGATACCGGCATGCTGTTGAACGGATCTGTGACCTTGCAGATCCGTGGTTTAATGCCTCAATTCCAATCCGTATCCATGGTGATTGCCATTTAGGAAACCTTATATGGGGTCAAGAGGGACCATTTTGGGTTGATTTTGATGACATGGTCACAGGCCCGGCGGTTCAAGACCTTTGGCTGATGATACCCGGACGAGATGAGAGCACAAGGCAGCAACTCATGGCGCTCTTATCAGCTTATGAAATGATGCGACCCTTTGATCGAACATCACTCAGATTGATTGAACCCCTGCGCGCTCTAAGATTTGTTCACTTTGCCGCCTGGATCGGCAAGCGTTGGGAGGATGCCAGCTTTCCCAGAGCTTTCCCCCAATTCGGTACAGACCGCTGGTGGGCAGAGCAGACTCAAGATTTAGAGGAACAGCTACGCCTCATAAACGAACAGTTATGACGGCTCTCTGCCACCTTTAAAGACAGCTCTAAATTTGTGCTAAATATCAGCATTGCGCACGGAAGATCTCTGAAGCTGGACCTTAGAGTTTTCACGAGGATATCTGCTCAAAAGGTTCGCGGATCTGTGAACAAGGACTACTTGGCCAGCCAGCCTATAACCCATTATTGTCAAAGAGCTATTGATTCGCTAGAGTCTTGGCTCGCGTCTTATCATCCAAGCATACGAGACTCGACTTTTATATTTGCGAGAGTCAAAAAACTGACTCGGGAAGGACCATAGCATGCAGGGCTTTGAAACAATATCTGAGATGGGACATGAACAAGTTGTGTTCTGTCATGACAAAGCGACCGGACTTAAAGCCATCATCGCCATTCATGACACCACGCTCGGACCTGCTCTCGGTGGCACTCGCATGTGGGACTACGCAAATACTGATGCAGCCTTATTTGACGTGCTACGTCTATCTCGCGGCATGACCTACAAGGCCGCCTGCGCGGGGCTCAATTTGGGTGGAGGCAAGGCCGTCATCGTCGGCGATGCAAAAAAAATTAAAAGTGAGGCGCTTTTCCGCGCGTTTGGGCGATTCGTCAATAGCCTAGGCGGTCGCTATATCACGGCTGAAGATGTGAATATCAATGTTAATGATATTGAGCAGGTCGCGGCTGAGACGTCATATGTGACTGGCGTGACGAGTCGTCCAGGCGGATCTGGCGACCCATCCCCGGTCACTGCTTGGGGCGTCTTCCACGGAATTCGCGCGTCCGCGAAACAGCGGCTCGGCAAGGAAAACATCAAAGGCCTGAAGGTCGCCGTTCAAGGCTGTGGAGCTGTTGGTAAATACCTCTGCCAATACCTTCATGAGGCGGGAGCTCAGCTGATCGTCAGTGATATCGACTCTGACAAAGTGCGAGCACTTGTTGATACATATGGTGCCAAAGCCGTCGAAGGTCACGCCATCTACAACGTCGACGCGGATGTTTTTGCACCATGCGCATTGGGTGCCATCGTTAACGACGAGACGATTCCTATGTTCAAGTTCCCGATCATTGCAGGTGGTGCCAATAACCAGCTGTTAGACGAGCACAAGCATGGAAAAGTCCTAAAAGACAAAAACATTCTCTATGCACCTGATTACGTCATCAATGCTGGAGGACTCATAAACGTTTACAATGAACTCCGAGGCTATAACGCCGAGGTTGCGCGCAACCAAGCCGCAGGTATCTACAATACACTTCTTTCCGTATACACAGAGGCAGATAAGCAAGGCACATCGACCCACGTAGCGTCAAATGCCATTGCGGAACGCCGAATCAACGGCGTAAAAGCGGTCACGGGATTCAAGCACACCTACGACAACCAATCGTGGATTCGTCGCTAGAACCTCGCCGCTGGCGAAATATCAAGCGAAGTTCAGACCGCAGTCTGAGCACTGATAATTCGTTGGTTCAAATGTGCAGCCGCATGCCGGGCAGGTCGCCAAGGGCGCTGTCGGATCAAAGATCTGATTCATCAGTCCGATATTTGCCCCCATATCGGCCAGCATCTGCATACGCTCATTAATAATAATTTTTTCGATCGCATGTACGTCCTCGGGACGAGCCCAGACTTCTTTTGTGGGAGAACAACCAGATCGACATGACGCGTTGTTTGACATCGCGGCTACATCAATACCCTCTTTGGCCAGCATCGACTGAAGCCACTCGGCCTCGCGAATGGGTAAAATGGCGAGTATCTGCTTTTCCTGCACTGGTCCTCCTATTCACCGATCAAAAGATCTCAAAATTTGAATACCCCCGCGAGGCACCGTCACACTCATAGCTCGATCCTGTCCATTGGTTCTCACAATTATATTATATGTCCCAGGCGTCACACGCACTCTTGTGACATAAAAAGCCTGTGGCAAGGTACTCCAAGAACGAGTATCCGCCGTTTCTGCGGCAAGCGTCAACACGTTTGCCGCTAGTCCCCCCAGAGGGCCGAACTCCCGCCTAGCTTGGTAGTTGATTTGTCCCTTCAACAGAAGTCGCGACATCTGCTTGGCAATCATGCGATCCCGTCGTTTATCAAGCGAATCCTTTGCGATGGCATCGAAATAAACCGTATTTTCTGCTCTGATAAAACCCTTGGCGCCCAACGTGACCCCCGTACCCAAATCTTGGATAGGGCTTGGTCTGATCATTGGCGACGAAAAACGAACTAGCTGGCCGCCGATTGTTAGAAACTCCTCCCTTGCGACTTTCCGGGCAACCCGTCCTAATTCGTGAATGACGACTATCTCCCCGCTCGTTACTAACTCGCCATCCCTCGCCAGGTTTCTCGTCGATCCCAGAATGTTAGCATAACGGTTTGTGACAAATCCGATACGATCTGTACGTCCACGTAAATTTAAACATCTATAAAGACCTAGAATCACCCCTGATGGAACGCCGCCCGACACATAACCTGAGAAGTCTCCTTCATAAAGCGTTCTGGCCTTTTCGTAGTCGATGATTGCGTTATCCAATTCACCCAACGCTTCAAAAATGATTCCGCTTAGATACCTAGCATGAGCGTCTTCTCGATATCTGTATTTGCCATCTGGATTAAATTTTTGGTTGATCTCTGAGAGTTTCGTGTTGATGCGTCTGGCCTCCACGCGAGCCTCTGCCAAACGCTCTTGACTAATAAACTGATGGGCTAGCATTGAATGAATGGCTACTTGTTCGTAGTCTTCACCCTCATAGTCTGTGGACGATTCACTCACAACGAAGCTTGTAGCCGTCTTCTTGATGCTGATAGTAAATAGTTCATCTGCAATTCGGTCCGCCTTAAGCCATAAATCTCGACTTTGATCATAGTCGCCTTTGCGATCAAGAATCGTAGCCGACTCTAAATGCCAAAGCAGACGATCTTGGGATCGACTTTTGATCCCACTTCTTTCCAGGGATGCTAACGCCTGATCATAATCTCCACGCGAAAAGGCCTCGCGCATGGCGGCCGTTTCAGCCGTATAGGACGCACAAGCAACAAAGCCGCCCAAAAGGGCGGCCCACATTGCTGCTAATCGTGCAGAAAAACGCAAATCAAGCATCAGTCAAATTTCGCGCCGGGACTCGTGAATTTCTTTAAAATTTTTGCGCTATCGGTCCACTCAATTTCTGAAGTCTCAATATTCACCAACTTCATCTGAACCTGATAATAGACGTCCTTATCCTTGCCACGCGCGTTGATCAAGTTAGCGATGGAACCCACGAGTAAAAAGTCTGCGCCTTTCATGTTACCTGTTTTCTTTTTGGAGCGCTCTGAAACAGCGCCACTGTTCTGCCATTCCAACTCATCCATCACCTGCTCCCGGCGAGCTTTCTCGAGGAACTTTACTTCACCACTATTCACCAACTCGGTCTCCATAATCTCTGTGATCATGACCGTATCAATATGCTCATCCGTACGATTTTGAACATCTTGGACAACAACTATTGGCTTGCGTCCGGTGTTCGCTTTCTGGAAGTTCTTAAGCCATGGGCGGCCTAAACAAGATGTCATCATTCGTCGAATAATTGCGTCCTGATCTTTTGGGTTAAACTTATCATCTAGCATGCGGGAGTCTTGTGGATCTGCATACTCTCCCGACATGGTTGGAGCGCACGATGACAAACTCAGAGCTCCTACGGCCAAACCCAAGACAGTTAACATTTTGACATTACGCAAAATCATTTAAACTTCTCCCAGCAGATTCATATGTTTACAATACCGAAAAAAAATATAGGCTTAGATATGCTATAATAGTACATCGGGAGCGATCAAAACTCCACTCTCGGCGTCTTAGTAAGGAGGCCTTATGCATTCTCTGCTTATGAAACGGGCAGTTCAAACTGCTGCTTTGGCTTTTCTCTTCTCAAGCCTGGAGGGCGGACTTTTTGCGGCGGGACCAAGCCCCAGCCCATCATCCGCTGGTCTTCCCGTCACGTCGGGTAACCGCAGCGTATTTTTAAACGGAATTGACATATCAAGCGCTCGTAGTCAGGACCTTCGCAATGTGCACGTGAAAATAACTGAGACCGGCGACGTCTATGTGACAGCGCCACAATACCAGGTCACAGAGGAAGAAACGTTCATGCCTCTGTCTAGTTACTCGTCAAAACCACCCATCCCGGAGCATAAGCCACCTCAAGCCATGTCGGCCCCAAAACAGGCGTGGGAAGGCCATGACAGGTCGGCTAAACCTGGCGGAGAAGCACCCGTAACTGTTCCAAAGTCCGCATCTGCTAACTCTCTACCCGCCCAACCTGCAAGCACTAATCCGCCAAAATCGGGGGGATAAAGGTTTTGGGGCATGTTGAGTGAACACGTCGCGTTAACGAAACAAAATATAAGTGATTGCATCACTAAGGCGCGCCGAAAAGCCTCAAGCGTTCGTCTCATTGCCGTTAGTAAAACCTTCGATGCAAAACTCGTACGAGAAGCCTACGAGTGTGGTCTGCGAGAATTTGGCGAGAACTACGCCGATGAGCTCGTCGAAAAAGCAGAGATGCTATCTGATTTGCCCGATATTCGGTGGGTTTTCATCGGGCAATTGCAATCAAATAAAATCCAAAAGATTATGCGCGTAGCTGACGAGGTCCAATCAATAGCGACTGACAAGCACGCGAGGTACGTTCAACGTTACGCCCATGAAAACAGTAAATCGAAATTCCCGGTATGGATATGTGTCAATGCTGGCGACGAGTCGACAAAACAGGGTATCAGTTGGCTAGAATTGCCACGACTGGCAAATGTTATTACGACTCAGTGTCCAAACCTTGAACTGCAAGGCATCATGGCAATACCGCCAGCAACGTTTAATGACAAAAGCTGGCTTACATCTGGCTCGGAGCAAATCCCAGAGCTTTATGAAAACCTCAGACGTGTTGCCTCGTCTACCGGCCTCGGAAAACTGAGCCTCGGCATGTCTGGAGACCTAGCCTTAGCCATCAAGGCTGGAAGTGATTGCGTAAGAATCGGGTCCGCAATTTTTGGGGCCAGAAAATCCCAGTAGACCTTGCGCCGTTCGACACAACTTGTGCCACAAAATCAAACTCGACCGCATCTGCCAATTCACAGAAGAATTATTTATCGTTGATATGTGATTTTTATGAAGTGATTTCAAAGTCATCGCCATTTCCCCAAAAAATATAAGAATACTTTTTTTGGCATCAAGTTTGCTTGCTCTCAAACTTGGTTGAAATCTTTTTTATTTAAGGAGACATGTCATGCCAGTTTCAATGCAGATCCAACGACAATTTGATGCACTTCACAGGGATGCTCAACGTGTTTTGACGTCCATCGATAACCTTTCTCATGATATTGATAAAGGAGATAATCCCTCAAAGCCTGCGCCAGTAGAAGCAGAACCGCTCAATGTAGAAAAACTCCAAGCCAATCTGGCAACCCTTCGCGTGAAGATCGAACACATGGGGCGTTCTATTGGAAAACGGGCACAAACCGTAAATACACAAGTCCATGCTCAACCTTATCCATTTATTGCTGGGGCCGTTGGGCTTGGCGCACTGGCAGCTTTAATCGTCGAACGTCAGCTGGCACATCGCAAGTAGTCGAAGATCCATAAATTCAGAGGAGTCACCGCCGATGGAAGCCGCTCAAATTAGTGCGTCACGCTACGCAGAAATCTATCGAGACACCTTGGACGTCATTCAGACGCTCAACAAAGTTACCGAGCGCATCAACCGGTCTGACAGCTTGGTGACTGACTCTGAAGCGTCACAAAGTCTGGATTGCCTTCGAGCAGACCTTTCGCGTATCTCTGGAGATCTGGAAGGCCTTCGCGCGACGAGCCGCACAGAGAATGATGGATCAAACCGGGCTTCTGAAGCCTGGTCTACTCCCGTAATCTTGGGTGGTTTAGCGTTGGGATTTTTTTTGGAAAAGCCATAGGGCAACGATTTCTTGACCGCGCCTTAGAGATCGTTGCCCTGATCATAAACGAGCCTGATCGGCCGTTGGATGAACCGCGATCCATCACTCACGTGGTAAAAGCACAATTTGGTAGCCTCTTGGTTTGGGCCGGCACTGTCCTGGCACTTTCTATGGCAGCCGTTACAGCTTTGTCTTTTGGCATCTGGATTTATTGTTCCAAATATCTAGATCCGGCTGCTACCGCGTCTCTCATAGCCGTCGCGTGCGCGTTGGGAGCCTGGGCTTTCCTCTCTTTTGACCGCCAACGGCCGGTTTAGTTCAGGCGAACTTATGCCAGGGCAGACTACCATAAGAGGATAATTGTACTTGACCCTTCCTAGTCCAAGCTCATATTATTACTTGCAAAATCAAGTTGAGCGGAGACTGGAAACATGCCTGTTGAAGTTATTAATATGGTGTCGTTTGTGATTGAGCTAGCTTTGAATCTGGCCCAGGTCGTAGTCATCGCGTCCGTCATCATTTCCTGGGTCGGTGCGGATCCTTATAACCCCATCGTTCAAGTTATTCGAAATGTAACGGAGCCTATGTACCGCCCGTTTAGACGACTAACCCAGGGATTCAGCGGTCC
>JBEIGW010000027.1:0-17472 GCA_040381655.1 Deltaproteobacteria bacterium | reverse complement strand
TTCAAAAGGCACTCCCCTGACTTAGTAAGACTCTAAATAAATTCAACTTCGGGCGCTCCCCGACCACCTGTAACGTCACCGATAAAGTGAGGCTCAAGTCCAAGTTCTTTCGCGTCTCGCATGAATATATCGCCATGTTTTTGATCGACAATGGCGACCATTCCGGCACCCAGATTGAAAACGTTCTCCACCTCTTTTTCGTGAGCACCATTGCTTCTTATAAATTCACGCATCCAACTATCGGTGGGTAGCTTTTCAAAAACGATCTTAGCATTTAAGTCCTGCCCTAAAACTCTAGGCAGGTTACCCGAGATACCTCCACCGGTGATGTTTGCTAGAGCGTGAAAGGACTTGGGGTGCCTCTTAATCAGATCTGGAATGGCTGCATAAAGCTTTGTAGGCGTCATTAACTGCTCAGCCAAGTCGGGTCTGTCTTTTTTGGATAACCAACTTCGAATCAATGAGTAACCATTCGAGTGAAATCCGCTTGATTTAAATGCGATCAACAAATCCCCGGACCTAGTCCTGTGAGGCCCAAGTCGTGCCGCGTCGTCAACGATTCCCACAACAAAACCGGCTAGATCAAAGTGCTTTGGCGCGGAGAGTCCTGGCATTTCCGCCGTCTCGCCTCCAAGTAAAGCCATACCGCAGTGTGTACAGGACGATTTGATCGAGCTTAAGATCATCTTGAACTGATCAGAACTGATCTGACCGGTTGCAAAGTAATCAAGAAAAAATAGCGGGACAGCTCCAACGGTGTAGAGATCGTTGACGCACATGGCAACGAGGTCTTGGCCTAAGCTTTTAATGCGCTCATTTTTTAGACCGAGGAGTAACTTTGTGCCGATACCATCGGTTGAGGCGACAAGGGTTGGTTTCTTCATGGTGGATGTATTCAGAGCGAAAAGTCCCGCAAAACCACCAATACCATCCACGACGTTTCCAAATCCAAAGGGATTCATCACGGGCTTGCTGTCTGACTGAAGCCAATCGACAAGTTCGTCGGATTTTTCCGTATTAACCCCTGAGTCCAGGTAGTGGTTGGTCTGTTGAGTCATCTCAAAACCTCGAGTCGAAAGAAGAGTGATAGGACGATCTCAATGGCATAAATGTGACAGGCGAATTTGCCAGGCCCTCTTGTCTATACCTGAGAAAAGATAAACCACTCAAGGCGATACGTCAGCGGAAATAGCCGATTAAGGTCGAGTAGGCAATTTTTGCCTAAACGAGAATTCACCGTCGAAATCCATTAATTTCAGTAGGTTGCGCGGATCGGCTTAATAGTTTTTACCGGGTGTCGAAACACTATGAGTCAGCGTAAATGTTCTGTGAAGATGTTGATACGTCGCTCGAATCAACGAGAGCCCGCAAATCGCCCGTTTGAACGCCATGGCAACTTTAATTAGCTTAGAGGAGACACTATGAGAAAATTTTTTGGCCATATCAGTGTCGTTGGTCTTAGTGTTGTTTGGTCATGCTTAGCATTGGCTACAGGGGACGGCGGTTTCACCGTGAAGAGCTACCTTAGCAGCGGCGAGGACGCCAAACTCGTTTCAATCAATGCTGGCCATCAAGCTGGCATTAAAACGGGTGAAGTGTTTCGGATTGTCCGACCTGGCCGATCGGGTATTCATGTTCCCGTGGAAACTGGCCTTGTAAAAGTTGTCGCCGTACATGAGCAGGACGTGATCGCTGAAGTGATTCATCAAGGCACGACGGAAAGCGCAGCTTTGTACGGAGATTTTGCCGGTGTTATGGCCGGAGATCTAGCGGTATCACAAAAGTTAATCATTGCCCCAGCTAAAGTTGTGTCACCAGAGATATCGCTAAAATTTAGTAAAATCTTTGATGATCCAAAGGCTGAGCCCGTTACTTACGAGTTAACCGTTGCCGGTCGTCGTGAGCTGTCGCGAATCGCTGAGCGTTTAGCTAAAATTCACGCCGGCATGCTTGTGGTGGAGGGTCACACAGACTCAAAAGGTTCGCGGGAGCGAAACCAGGTGGAAAGTTATCAACGCGCCCTAACTGTCAGACAAGTTCTCATTGATGAGTTTGGATTTGATGAAGCCAGGGTTGTCGCTCTTGGCCTAGGTGAATCAGAGCCCGTCAGTGATGTCTTACAGCCGGGCTTAAGTGATCAAGCTAGACGCGTTGTGTTCAAGGTGGTACCAATGCCTGAACTGATGTAGGTATTGGAGAAATTAGTTTTGCCTGAATTACCTGAAGTCGAATCGTTAGTTCGTGGAATACGAACTGATTTAATTGGTCGATCATTCTCGAAAATCGAGTTCTACCGCAAGGACCTGCGTGAAAAGATTCCCCAGAAGCGACTGAGACAAATTTTGCTCGGTGAGACAATCCACGAGGTTGTTCGGCGAGGGAAGTATTTTTTGATTGGCACGAATCAAGGTTTTTTGGGCGTACATTTAGGGATGAGCGGAAGGTTTGTGAAAAGTGATTCAATGCAGCCGCAATTGGCACACACGCATGCCTGTTTTGAAATAAATTCAGACACTCAGTTTAGGTATATTGATCCGCGTCGTTTTGGGCGTTTATTCAGCATCGAAAAAAACGAGACAAACGATCACCCATTCCTGGCGAGTTTAGGTGTTGAGCCGCTTGATAAAACAATTGATCTAGCAAAGTATTTATTTCAAAAATCCCGCACTCGAAAGCAACCAATAAAAAACTTTTTGATGGATAATGCAGTTGTTGTAGGTATCGGTAACATTTACGCCAGTGAAGCGTTATGGCTTTCTAAGATTCATCCAGAACAGCCCGCAAACACGATTTCGCTCAAGGATTTCTCAAAAGTATCTGACGCCGCTCGAGAGGTCTTGAATCAGGCGATCGCAGCCGGCGGTACGACGTTTCGCGATTACCGCGATAAGGACGGTAACCCAGGATACTTTCAAAAAAATCTTTCGGTTTATGGGAAAGTCACCAAGCCTTGCATGCGATGCGGTGGTAAGGTTCTTAGACTAACGCTTGCTGGCCGCTCCACGTTTTTTTGCTCATTTTGCCAAAAGCTAAAAATAAACAATTAGCCCTTTAATGATCGCACGGTCGACGTTGCCTATAAAATCTATTTTAAAATATTTTAAAAATATTGTTAAAGCTATAAAATCATAGTCCGAGACTTTCAACGTTAAAACACTTTAAGTTTTTAATTATTGGGAGGCACTATGGGCTTAAGAATTAAAACAAACATCAGTTCAATCAATGCGCAAAGAAACTTGTCGACCACAAACAACGCGGTGAGAGAGAACATGCAGCAGCTATCAAGTGGCTACCGCATCAACAAGGCCGGTGATGATGCTGCTGGTCTTGCGATCTCAAACAACATTACCGCAAAAACGCGCTCCCTTGAGCAAGCTGCCCGAAACGCCAACGATGGTGTCTCGCTGGTGTCTATTGCTGAGTCCGGGATGAACGAAATCACCAACATCCTCACTCGTCTTCGCGAACTAGCGACTCAAGCCGCATCGGACACAATCTCCAATACGGAAAGAGGATATACTAACCGCGAGTACACCAAATTGGTGGATGAGATTGAGCGTATCGCCAATACAACAGAGTGGAACGGCTTGAAAGTTCTTCAAGGCGCTGCAAACAACGCGGATTTTGGTGAAGACTTGATCACTATTCATGTTGGCGCAGGTGATGGGACCGTGGCTAACCGGGACACCATAAAGCTTGATATTAACGAAATGAGCTTGATCCCGAGTGAAGACCTAGGCCTCGGTGCTTCTGGAAGTCAGATTGGTCCTGAAAACGTCGGTGATGACTTTACACGTGAAATGGCTGCAGAAAAACTGCAGACTATCGATCAAGCTTTAGGACGCGTGGCTTCAACCCGAGCGACTTTGGGCGCACAGCAGAGCCGCTTAACCTCTGCAATCAATAGTCTTGGCATCCAGGTAGAAAACTACAAGTCTGCTAATAGCCGGATTCGTGATGTTGACTTTGCTTCGGCAACGGCCGCATTCACCCAGAATCGTATTCTTTCTCAAGCGGGTGCTTCGGTACTGGCTCAAGCGAATACAGAGCCGGAAATTGTTATGCAGTTGCTTCGTTAATCCATGCGACCGAATTTATTGTGAACGTCTCTCAATAACGACCCTGCCGCAATGCGAGTTGCGGCGGGGCTTTTACATTTGGACTTCGGTATAGTTTTGTAACCGAATAGCGCCCTACCTTGGTATTCATTTGCGACCAGTTGCAGAAGTAGTGGGCGGGTTCAAGCTGGGATATACCCCTAACTGTCTGAAACTAATGACCCAGTGGCTGGAGCGGAGAGCTGGCATCGAGATTGCTATTAGTAATGATGTGAGGAATCGAGACGCCTTAATTTAAATTTTTGAAACCGAATCGAGGAGACAATCAAATGGAATCCATCCGCATCATCGACACCCAAGACAGCCCCGTTCTAGTGGTTCAGCCTGGCCAAGCGAGACTGGAGGATGTGGAGCGACATTTGATCATGGCAACTCTCAGGCGAACCCGCTACAACCGGACGAAAACCGCTAAACTCCTGGGAATCGGAATCCGCACCTTACAGCGAAAATTGAAACAGTATTCTGAGGAAAGGGGCTTAGCCGCAACCCAGCCGCAGCCCGACATCCCGCATTTATCCGAGGGAGCGCATCCTGTCATCGCGGCAGTGATATAAGGGGCTTATTTAAGATCCAGTTGTTGGTAGGCCTGGGCAGACTCGAACTGCCGACCTTTGCCTTATCAGGGCAACGCTCTAACCACCTGAGCTACAGGCCTAAACATGGAATCAGAGCTTATAGTGAACAACGGGCAGTTCGGTCAAGTGTAAACTTGGACTAAGTTCAATTTGAAAAAATGCCTTTGAGAACATCATCTTGAAGGCTTCGTAAATCTTGGAGTCCTGGCTGGCCCTTACCCTCTCGGCCGTTGCCGATCATGACAAACGAGACCCACCCCTCCTTGGGATGCCGAAAGTAGCCCGCCAGTGATGCTACAGTTATGGGCTCGGTTAAGGTGCCCGATTTCGCGTGTATCTGCCCAGCCATTGCGTCATCGCGACTCATCCGCTTCCTTAACGTGCCATCCCAACCATTTGCAGGAAGACTGGCCAGAAAGTCAGGATATAGCTCTCCCCGTGATTCCATATAATTAAGCACGGTTACAAGCTGCCTAGCCGACAGTCTGTTTTCAGTTGAAAGACCTGAACCATTGAAAAGCTTAAAATCACTCTTCACACCGACGTCGCTGCGAAGAAAGTCACTCAGGACCTTTACACCAGACTTCAGACTCCCGGAGCCAGTTGAATCGGCCTTCGACTCATCCCCGAATGCAGCCCCCAGACGCTTTGTAAGCATGTCGGCAATAAAATTATTGGAAAACGTGTTAAGTCCTTGCACGATGCGTCGCATTTCAAAACCACTCATCTCATAGAGAAGCTTTGCGCTGCTAGGGGTTCTACCGGTGCGTACTTTGCCAGAGACCTTGATGTTGGCCTTTTCGAGAAAGCCGATAAGATAGTCACCCGAGGTGATGGTAGGATCCGCTGCACTACGATAGATTTTTTTCAAACGCGCACTTGCTCCCATTGTTCCAGCTCCCTTCAGACTTACGCCGCCATTGGGAAGGCTGCTGCGTGTTACGGAGACCTGAGCGCTATTATCACCACCAATGGTCATGGCGCGAGACGAGAGACGAACATTTCTTAAAGGAAATGGTGTGACCTCAGAAATAGCAGCTTTACCCTTAGTTGTGGGAGCAAAAGCGACGGCCACGGTATTGAAGTTTATCGCGAATGCCGAGACGGGCGCGTCATAAGCATGAATCGACTGTTGGGTGCCCTCTAGCCTGCTTTCATCGCGAGTCTCAGAGTCAAAAAGAGTGTTATCAATAATAATGTTACCCGTGATTTCTCGTATTCCTAGATGTCGCAAATCAACAGCGGTTTGCCACAGGACCTCGGAAACCAAAAATGGATCGCCATTTCCCTGCACATATAAATCACCTCGTAGGCGCTGCCGCTCGAGTGTGCCGGAATAAAGAATGGGTGTCGTAAATGTGAAGGCTGGACCAAAATAAGCCAATGCAGCTGCGCTGGTCAGAACTTTTGTGGCGGATGCGGGCGAAAGAAGCGCGTCAGCATTACTTTCAAATAGGACTTTCCCATCCCTTATCCTGGAAAAAATAACGGCGTGATCCGCCGCTTTGATTGACGATAGTTTCTTTTGGATCCCCGAGCCGTTGAAGTCAGCAAAAGATGCTCGACCCCAGGTAGCAACCAAGGAGACAATCAATAAACTAGTAACCCTCTTCGTCAAGTTCATCGGGAAACTCCGCAAATAAATGCTTTTGCAACATATCGTACACGCTTGAATCACGGGCTACAAATGTCACGCGCCGCATTGAGTGAGAAAGGCCGGAGGCAATGAATTGTCTCAGTGTCGTCATGCAATGATTCACAAAACTATCGTGATTTAAACTTTTTCCAAGATTCACTGGAATGCCTGGGATGATGAGATGCCCCAACTTTGTTTTTTCAAAAGCTAAGAAAGCGTCATTATAAAGTCGACTGATTTCTTGAGGATCACCTGAGTTTAGGCGATCCGGGTTAGCTAGCAAGGATATTGCTGTATTGGCATCGCCTCTGTTTGACTCAACACGAATGGTTAGATCGGCCGATGGTAAGAATGATAGGAGTCCATCAGCCGCAAATGTATTTATCTCACCTTGCCAGATGTCGATTTGGACCTTTTTAAAGCGACGCAGACCAAGCAAGGTGGTGAATAGCTCCCGTATGAGTTTTACATGGTTCTCTTATTTAATGCAGCCGCGATCGCTTTTCCGATATCGCCAGGAGACTCTGCCACGGTAATTCCAGCCGCGCGCATCGCCTCGATTTTTTCAGCCGCAGTACCATGTCCGCCCGAAATGATAGCACCTGCGTGTCCCATGCGCTTTCCCTTGGGAGCTGTCTGACCAGCAATAAAACCTGCAACGGGCTTGCTAATATTTTCTTTTACAAACTCCGCGGCCCTAATCTCTAGGTCACCGCCGATTTCGCCGATCATAATGATTCCTTCGGTTTCAGGGTCTTTCTCAAACATCGCAAGCAGCTCTATATAACTAAGGCCGCCAATAGGATCTCCGCCAATTCCAATGCACGTGGTCTGACCGAGTCCCAAAGCCGTCGTTTGTCCCACTGATTCGTAGGTCAGCGTACCAGACTTGGAGATAATTCCAATTTTCCCACGCTTGTGGATGTGCCCTGGCATAATCCCAATTTTGCATTCGCCCGGCGTTATGATTCCGGGGCAGTTGGGACCGATTAAGATAGACTTTTTGCTGCGGTCCAGAGCTTTTTTTACGGGGATCATATCCATAACGGGGATCCCCTCGGTTATACAGACAATGGTTTCTATTTCAGCGCTAATGGCCTCTAAAATCGCATCAGCTGCAAATGGCGGCGGAACGAAGATCATGGAGGCATTCGCGCCTGTCTTCTCACGAGCGTCTTTTACTGTGTCAAACACAGGTAGTCCCAGGTGGGTGGAGCCGCCCTTGCCAGGCGTTACGCCGCCGACGAACCTTGGCGCGTATTCATGGGAAAGTTTTGTGTGGAACTCGCCAGATTTACCAGTAATCCCTTGTGTAATGACCTTTGTGTTTTTGCCTACGATAATACTCACGGTAATTTCACTCCTGGTTTAATAGTTTACTTGGCTGCGGCGACGGCTTTACGAGCGCCGTCTTCCATAGTGTCGGCCGGTGTAATCTTGAGGCCTGAGTTTTTCAAAATTTCTTTGCCCAGTTCCACATTCGTGCCCTCTAGGCGTACCACTAGAGGAACTTTAAGGCCCAACGCTTTTGCAGCGTTAACGACCGCATTAGCGATCACATCGCAGCGCATGATGCCACCGAAAATATTTACGAATACTGCTTTAACCCTCGAGTCAGAGAATAGAATTCTAAAGGCATTAGTCACCATTTCCTCGGTCGCACCACCACCGACATCAAGGAAGTTTGCTGGCGAGCCGCCGCAGTGTTTAATGATGTCCATGGTAGCCATGGCCAGTCCTGCGCCATTTACAAGACATCCAATGTTACCGTCTAAGCCGATGTAGTTGAGGCCATATTTTGCAGCTTCAACCTCGCGTGTATCTTCCTCTTGATAATCACGCATGGCTGCGATGTCTTTGTGGCGAAACAGAGCGTTTTCGTCAAAATTCATTTTTCCATCTAGGGCAATGAACTTGCCCTCCTTGGTCCAGACCAATGGGTTAATCTCGAGGAGTGAAAAGTCATACTTCATGAACATGTTGTAGAGCTTTGGCACAAGAGCATGTAGCTCTTTGGCCTGCTCTTTCGACAGCTTCATGGCGAACGAGAGGTTTCTAAGGTGGTAGCCTTGCAAGCCAGTGGTTGGATCGATATTTACAGTTACAATTTTCTCAGGAGTTTTCGCTGCGACCTCCTCAATATCCATGCCGCCTTCCGTAGAAAACATGACGGCAATCGTTGCAGTGTCACGATCCACCAGCATGGCGAGGTAGAATTCTTTGTCTATGTTTGAGCCGGCCTCTATGTAAAGTTTGCGCACGAGCTTACCTTCGGCGCCTGTCTGAGGAGTGACAAGTGTCATACCGAGCATATTTTTTGACACGTTAAAACACTCATCGGCTGTTTTAACAAGTTTAACGCCTCCGCCTTTTCCGCGCCCACCCGCATGTACCTGTGCTTTGACGACCGCGACAGGGCCCGGCAGGCGACGATAAGCAAATTCAGCTTCGATGGGGCTTGCTGCGAAATAACCCTCAGGTACGTTTACGCCGTTGAGGGCGAACAGAGCTTTGGCTTGGTATTCGTGGATATTCATTTGCCGAGTCCTTTCCCAGTCGGGATATGAGCAAAAATTGCGCAATATTAGGAAAGCCATTGTACTCGGGCTTTTTGATAAAATAAAGGGAGCAAAAGTTAATTAAATCTTGCGCAAAACAGATGCTTAAAGGGTGGACTCACTTGTGTGGCGCCGGTTAGAATCGAGGGCTAGAAATCGGCTGAGTGACCCCCAATGGCTCATTTGCTCCCAAACAGGAAAGTCAGGACCATGGCATTAGGAAGAAATAGAGTTCTCATAACGGGTGGCTGTGGATTTATCGGCTCGCACCTGTGCGCAAAGTTCCTTGGGGCGGGCTGGGAGGTTGTAGCAGTCGATAATTTTCATACTGGCAGAAAGGCGAATGTTCTACCCCTCATTAAGAATACCCGATTCGAGATACTTCGCCATGATATCGTTGAGCCTCTTAGATGTGAGGCAGATCTGATTCTTAATTTCGCGTGTCCTGCAAGTCCAGTCCATTATCAGCACAACCCAATTTGGACATTGAAGACTAGCGTGCTCGGCACAATGAATATGCTCGGACTAGCCAAACGCACAGGCGCTCGCTTGGTACAGGCCAGCACAAGCGAAGTTTACGGCGACCCGTTAGAACATCCGCAAAAAGAAACCTATTGGGGCCACGTCAATCCGATAGGGCCTCGAAGTTGTTACGACGAAGGCAAGCGCACCGCCGAAACACTGTGTTTTGACTATCACAGAAGTCACAACGTCGATATCCGCGTCGTGCGTATCTTCAACACATATGGGCCTAATATGGCAATTGATGACGGCCGCGTAGTCAGTAATTTTTTAGTGCAGGCCATTCGTGGTGAAGACATTACAATTTTTGGAGATGGAAAACAGACGCGGTCTTTTTGCTATGTGGACGATCTTGTTGAAGGGATCTTCAAATTTTCACTGACCGAAAATGTCACTGGCCCGATGAATTTGGGTAATGACAAGGAATTCACGATGCTGGAACTGGCGGAGGTTATTCTTCGAAATACCGGTGGAAAGTCGAAATTAGCATTTAAACCTCTGCCAATTGATGACCCCAAGCAGCGACGTCCCGATCTAACCTACGCAAAAAAACTTATTGCCCCCTGGCAGCCGTCGATATCGCTCGAAGACGGTATAAAGCGAAGCATCCCCTACTTCCGCGATGCGTCGCTAGGCGCGTCTTAGCTCGCGACAGGGTAGGCATTCATTACGACGATAAGACAAGAAAAGCATGCTTTATAAAAGGATGATTCAGAGTTGTTAGATAAGGCCGAAAACGGCATTCATTACTCCGTTAGTGGAGCGGGCCAGCATACGATCGTCCTCTTGCGAGGTCTGGCAAGATGGTCGGCTCACTGGCTTGGTTTCGAGGAGCTTGTCGTCAAGCAGGGCTTTCGAGTTGTAACGATTGACAATCGTGGTTTTGGCAAGTCTTCGGGAGTTCGGATTGAGAAAGACACGACGATTCATGAACTGGCGGATGATGTAGCGCAAATTATTTCAAGGGAGGCGCCGGCGGGCGCCCACATAGTTGGGTTGTCGCTTGGTGCCATGGTGGGGTTGTCGCTTGGTGCCATGAAGCCACAGCTCGTTCGTAGTCTTATGATGGTTAATTCAAGTGTTGGTAGCTCGGGGATTTCGCGTCTTAGCCCGAAAGCTATGTTCGCTATCATAAACGTTCTTGTCTCCGGCGGCCGTGGTTATGTCGCCCTTTCTCGCGCTCTTCTCTCACCCGGTGCTGGGGACGATAAGCGTCAGAAATTGGCTATAGAGTGGAAAAAAATAGATCATGCCGCCAAAATCCCGGTCGTGTCTTTGTGGAGGCAGATAACCGCCGCTCGGAGGTTTGTCGGTTTGGTCGAAATGTCAGCGATCAGCTGTCCGGTAACTATACTTCGATGTGATCAAGACCAATTTGTAGATCCACGCAATAGTGATTTTATTCACAAACACATATCGCACGCAGAACTTATTCGGAACTCGAGCGCAGGCCATGAACTTGCGATTGATGATCCAGATTGGTTTGCGGAGCAGATTAAGACAGCGGTGGACAAGGCGGTCCACATGCTAAAATAAATGCAAATGTCATTTATACTGTTAATGCGCATCCCGTCAGTTTCTCAGCAACTGAAAGGTACGTCTGCGCCAACTCTACTAGCAGTGATCGTGGTACCAACGGGACGTCGCCAAAACCAGAGAAACCATGTAGCAGCAAGTATCGCCGTACGTTCTCTTTGTCGAGCATGATGGGTTCTAAGCCAGCGGCGATACGCTCTGAATATGTGGCGCGCTCCCAAAGTCGCGAGCTGTCTGGCGTATGAACCTCGTCAATAAGCTTGATGACGCTATCGGCGCTTCGACCAAATTCATATTTTGAATCGACCAATATCCATCCTCGCGAGTTAAAAATATTAGTCCCAACACTAAATATTTTTAGAGCCATCACACAGATTTGATCCCACTCAGAATGGGTGCAGAGACCCTGTTTTACGATGTCATCGGCAGAGATATTTTCGTCGTGTTCGAATGCAGCAGCTTTCGTGGTGGGCGTGATGATTGGCTCTGGTAACCGCTCAAATGGCTTGAGTCCTTCCGGCAGAGTTACACCGCAAAAGCTCCTTTGGCCTGTTGCGTAAGCCCGAGCAATAGCGCCGGCTAGATAGGCCCGTACAACAACTTCGACCTTAATAGGCCGCAGGGCTTCAACGAGTAAGGCGCGCGGTCCTTGCTGTTTAACGAAGTGAGTGGGGACTATATCCGAGAGTGACTTGAACCAAAAATCGGTAATAGCAGATAAAATGACACCCTTCAGCGGCACGTAATCGATCAGGCAGTCGAAAGCTGTGAGTCTATCTGAGTGTAGAAGCTGCAGGCGACCATCACGACTGAGCACCGTTCTGACCTTGCCCTGATAGACGCCAAAACCCTGAGCTTGCCATGATGCTACGTCTGATTGAGTGGGGCCTCGCCACGTATAGTGGTCCCAGAGTTTGGCATTGGTCGGTTGGGTCAGGAGATCTTGAAGAATTTCACTTAGACGTTTTGTCATCGATTAACTCCATTAAGACAACGGTATAATCTCGATCCAAAATGCCTTGCACATAACTGGAATAATAAACTTGGCCAAGCAGAGCATCGTTATGCTAGATTTGTGTTACTGATTTTTCATCAGAACGGCAATCGAATTAATCATAATAGAGCGTAATTCGACATGCCTTAACAGGAAATTAATGCCATGCATCATACTCATCTCTCTCCAAAAGTTTCTCCTGGACAGGCCGTTAAGGATTTGAGTGCGATTGTGGGCCAAGCTTACGTGCTTACTGCGCCAGATGACTTGAAAGTTTGGGGTACAGACTGGACGAAGGTCTATGAGCCGAAGCCGATGTGTATCGTACTTCCTGCGAGCACCGCCGAGGTCTCCCAGGTTATTGCCTATTGTTATTCAAACGAGTTGGCTATAACGCCATCGGGCGGTCGGACTGGACTTTGTGCGGGAGCCGTAGCTAGCCACGGCGAGGTCGTCGTTAACATGTCGAGAATGAGTAAAATCCTTGAAGTTGATGCAGTCGGATTGACGATCACGGCAGAGGCGGGTGCAACTACAGAGTCTTTGCAAATCGCAGCAAGAGATGTAGGACTTTTTTTCCCCCTCGACTTAGCAAGCAAAGGTAGTTGCCAAATTGGTGGAAACATCGCGACTAATGCGGGCGGTGTAAAATTGATCCGTTATGGCGGCATGAGAGAACAAGTGCTTGGTTTGGAGGTCGTTCTTGCGGATGGTAGCCTGCTCGATATGAACGTGGGCTTGAGAAAGAACAACTCAGGTTATGATCTAAAACAGATTTTCATAGGCAGCGAAGGTACTTTGGGGGTGGTGACTAAGGCCGTACTCAGGCTGACTCCCAAACCGCGGAACCTACAGCTGTCAATTATGGCCGTAGAAAGCTTCTCAAATATTCTTAAAATTCTTCGACAATGCAGTCAGTCGGGCGTGTCGATTACGGCGTTCGAGTTTTTTACAGATGTGGCCCATCGAATTGTCTTGCAGCATCTTAACGGAGCTAAAACCCCATTTTCATCGATGTCCCCGTTCTATGTGTTGCTTGAAATTGAGCAGCCCGGTCAGACTCCAGAGATGGAAACGTTACTTGAAGAGCTGTTTAGTGCCGGATTAATTACTGATGCGACAATGGCCGCTAATTCTCAGCAGTTCAAGGAGCTCTGGGGTCTGCGTGAAAACATCACGGAGTCTTTGGCAGCTCATGGTCAGGTTCGTAAAAATGATATCGCTCTTGCCATCGATCAGCTTGAAGATTTTGTCCGAGAGCTTGAAAAATTGATGGATAAGACTGCTTCAGCTGATATCACCCTTGTACTGTTTGGGCATATTGGTGATGGCAATCTTCACATCAATTATGTTGCACCGCGGCAAGTGCCGAGTGACAAGTTTCATGCGAGTGCGCGACAAATTGAGGAAAAGGTTTTTGAGCTGCTCGCGGAGTTCAAGGGTAGCATCTCAGCTGAGCATGGGATTGGTCTCACAAAAAAAGACGACCTGCATTTTACCCGTAGCAAAGACGAAATTAAGTGGATGAAGCAAATCAAAATGACCTGGGATCCAAAGGGGATTTTAAACCCAGGCAAGATATTCAGCTTTGGTCAGACCTAGCTATTCAACTCATTTGTGATTCGTTTCAATTCGCTGAGCAGCTCGGGCGGAACTCGACTTCCAAATTTTTCGAAGTAATCCTTAATACCAGTCATCTCAGATTTCCACGCGGGCGCTTCGATAGATAAAAGCTCGCGCATTGTTTCCGTAGTAAGGCCCGTGCCGTCGGTGTTGATAGAGTCAACAGTTGGCAGGTAGCCAATCGGAGTTCTAACCGCATCACCAGAGCCATCACAGCGCTTTAAAATCCACTCCAAAACTCGCATGTTATCGCCGAATCCTGGCCACATGAACTTGCCGGCCTTATCTTGGCGAAACCAATTGACGTGAAAAATTTTTGGCAGTTTTTGATGTCTCTTGCCAAAAGATAACCAGTGCGCCCAATAATCTCCGAAATTGTAGCCACAGAAAGGTTGCATGGCCATCGGGTCGCGCCTGACAACACCCACGGCTCCGGTAGCAGCGGCGGTGGTTTCTGAGGCAACAGAAGCGCCAAGAAATACTCCGTGCACCCATGAAACAGATTCCACGACAAGTGGAGCAAGTTCTTTTCTGCGGCCACCGAAGACTATTGCAGAAAGAGGCACACCCGTAGGGTCTTCGGCTGCGGGGGTGTAGCTGCCACATTGTTTCGCTGAAACTGTGAAGCGACTGTTCGGGTGAGCTGCGGGCCCTTTGCCTGCCTCGAAGAGTCTACCCTGCCAGTCAGTCAGGCCTTCCGGTACGGATTTCGAGAGGCCTTCCCACCATGGCTGCAGGTCCTTGGTAACGGCTACATTTGTGAAAATGGCGTCTTTGTTCAGCATGTTTAGAGCGGTGGGATTAGTATTTGCTCCCGTACCTGGCGCAACGCCAAAGTATCCGGCTTCTGGATTGATAGCGTAAAGACGTCCGTCTTTGCCAGGCTGAATCCAAGCGATGTCATCTCCAACAGTGAAAACTTTCCAGCCACGTTCAGTATAAGCTTTTGGAGGAATAAGCATGGCGAGGTTGGTTTTTCCACAGGCAGATGGGAACGCGGCTGCGACGTAATGGCGTTCCCCCTTTGGATTTTCGATACCAACAATCAACATGTGTTCTGCTAGCCATCCCTCTGAACGGGCCTGCCAGGACCCTAAGCGCAGGGCGTGACATTTTTTTCCGAGTAGCGCATTGCCGCCGTAACCAGATCCAATCGACTTGATGGTTAGTTCTTCTGGAAAGTGCATAATAAACCGACGATCAGGCGAAAGATCTCCAGTTGAATGTAAGCCTTTAACAAAATTACCTTCTTTTTCGATCCGCTTCAGTGCGGCACTACCCATGCGAGTCATGATACGCATGTTAATAACAACATAAGGGCTATCTGAGATCTCGACGCCGCATCGTGATAAGGGCGAGTCAATAGGTCCCATGCAGTACGGGATTACGTAGAGAGTGCGGCCACGCATGCAGCCATCGAATAGAGCGTCCATTTTCTTGTGACCATCAGACGGTGATAGCCAGTTGTTGTTTGGACCTGCGTCATCCTTATTCTTTGAGCATACAAACGTCAGGTGTTCCGTTCGCGCCACATCGCTCGGATCCGATCTGTGAAGATAACAACCAGGATGTGATTGGGGGTTCAGCGGAATCAGACTGCCAGACGTGACCATCTGTGAGATGACTGATTTTTTTTCCTGCTCGTCACCTGTGCACCAGTGAATTTTGTCCGGTTTGGTAAGGGCAGCTACTTCAGCCACCCACGCATCGAGAGCCTTATTTGTGGTTGTCATGGAACCATCCTGGATAAAAAGGGAGAAAGTCTTACAACGGCCGTGTTGCAATAATATGCAGTTGAGCCGCAAACGTGCTCGAAGGACAGCTTTTACCATGGGTTCAGGGGGGGTTGGCAAGGGAGTCTTTAGCCTGCAACCTTGGTGCCGTCAGCCCCATCAAAGGTCTCGCCTCGTTCCAAGGCCTTCCTTGGTTTAAATTGAAGCTCAGACCGTAAGGCTTTTTGGATCTCTGGGCCATCTGGAACTGATGATTTAAAAAGCAAAAAGCAGCAGTTTTCCCCAGGCCGATATTCAAGAATACCATTGATTAAAGTTGATGCAGACGAGGCGGGGCGACTGGCGCCGAAAGCCAAATCCTTATTGCCAGACGCGGTGGCAGCATCCGAGTCTAGAAGAGCGAAATTCTTGCTTTGAGCGATCGCCTCTTCGATGCGGGACTTAAGGCTAACCGCCTTGGCGTGGACCCTTGTTTTTTGTGTGGCTAGAAGTATTTCAAGTTGTCGCATTGCGCCGATAAGATCGGAACTTCGAACACGGGCAAGAGCGGTATTATAATGGACAATAGAAATCAATTCGTGCTCACGTGGCGGCATTGCTACCAGTGTTTTTTCGTAAATTTCGATACCTTCTTTTGGGAACCCGCACTTTGCATGGGCAACAGCCTTATTATTCAAATACCTAATCAGATTTAAATTAGACTCCAAAGACGCAAGAGCTGTTGTTGCATCCTTACTTGAGCCAGATGTGATGGCAACCCGTGCAGCCCCTTCCGCAACGACCCGACTTTCTGGGTCGATGTCTTTTGCCATGTTTAAAGACGCCTCCGCAGTCGCCGATTCACCGAGCTCTGCTTGCACTTCGGCCATAGTTATCAGACGTTCGATATTCATCGGCGAAATAGTTTGAGCCTTCTTAAAGCATTTTAAAGCCGATTCGTATTGTCGGAGAGTCATCAAACATTTGCCCAAGATATTGAGCGCGAAAAGTGATTCGCCGGACTGTTTTACGGCAGCAATCGCGAGGTCTCGGGCCTCGTCATACTGCTCTTTAGCGAATGCAAATTCTGCGCGAAGTATGGACTTCCTGGCATTTTGGATCGTTGGATCGTCTATGTAGCGTTGGACCAGTGGTTCGGCGGCTTGTAAGGATTTGCTATTCAGCAGTGCACGAATCTTGTTCTCAAGCTGATACATGTCAGACGGCATTCGATCTTGTTGGATGGCCCAAATAAGTGCTTTGAGAAGAGTGTTTTTTTCGACTGGCTTTAGAGCGAGATTTGCGATTCCCAGCTCGCGAATGATGGGCATATCACTGGATTTAATGAGTGAGCTAATGACGATCACAGGCTTATTGTAGTGACCTTTAGACCGCAGCCTTTGGAGAAGCATAGGACCAGACAGCTTTGGTATACGCCACTCCATGAGAAGAAGATCTGGTTCGCCGTTTTGGTCTAACCAGGAAAACGCGGAATCACCATCAGCGAAGTCAAATATATTTTTACATCCGAGGTCTCGAATAATTGACTTGACGGCGCTCCGGCTCGCCTCATCACTATCCACAATAACAACAGTTTCAAGTCCCAAAAAATTTGGGGACTCTTCCGCTACACTGCCAGTATTTGGTGACGATGGTTGCGGAGATGATGCACTGATTTTTTCACGTAGTGAATTGATATTTGCAATTTTATCCGGACATATAAGTTCAACCTGTCGTAGTGTTGCAATTGCTTTAACGTTTTCACCAGATAGCACCAACGACTCGGCTAGGTTCATCAAACTCTCGCCGTCGCCTGGGTAAATAGATAACGTGTTTTTGTCGAGCTCTATCAAATCCTGATGTCGGCCCATCTTCGTTAAGTGGTTGCGCAAATAGCTCAAAGACGTCTTGGTGGAGTCGCACTCGAAGCCTTCCATTTTGGCTACCAGCTTTTCAAACTCAATTTTTAAGTCGTCGCGGTTGGTATATTTTGGATGACATGTGAAAGCTCCGAGTTCAAAAGCTTTAGCGGTAGCCCAATCTTCGCTCTCCGCTAGTAGTAGCGAAACTTTTAAACCACGCAGGGCAGACGCGCTCGAAATCATACGTATGGAATTAAGACCGTTGCGGGAGTCGTTCGGTTGTAATGGTAAGATAAGCCAATCCGCATGATCCGCCTCGAGGGAATGATGCGAATC